>JAWVGD010000366.1:0-15607 GCA_033855515.1 Baekduia sp. | reverse complement strand
CGAACGCCCCGGAGCCGCGGTAGCGCCCCAGCCCCTGGAAGCGTGCCGACGAGTCGACCCGGACCAGCGGTGCGCCGGCCCCATGGCCGTTCAGGCCGCCGGCGAGCGCGTCGAGCACGTGATCGGGCGTCCGCGGGTCGACCGTCGCCCACCCATCGACGGCGTACCGCCGCGGCGCCGGCGGGGCGATGACCCGGCGCAGCCGTCGCTCGGGGTCCTGCGCGTCGCGCAGCTGCCCGGCGCCGCGCTCGCCGGCGTAGCGCCCCTGGCGAAACGGCGAGTCGGCGGTCGTGCGGTCCAGCACGTAGGTCAGCGCGCTGCGCGAGAGGTCGACGCCCTTCAGCGCGTCCTCGACGTCGGTGGGCGGCCGCAGCGCCTCGGTCGGATGCACGCCCGGGATCCGCAGCTCGCGGATGCCGCCGGCGCTCGCGTTGCCGGTCCGCGGCCGGGTCACGTCCGCCAGGTGCACCACGAGCGACCCGACGCCGCGCAGCCCCACGCGCAGGTGGTTCCAGCCGCGATGCACGGCGAAGCGCCGGCCGTTGACGTCCACCGAGCGCACGGCGCCGCGGCTGTCGGAGTAGGGCATCAGGTCGATCGCGGCCACGTCGCGCGGCGCGTCGAAGTCGACCGTCAGGGTCGGGCGCACCGGGACGAGCCGGCGGTCGGCCAGCCAGGCGGTCGACGGATCCCCGTCGAGGGCGGCGAACGGCCGCTGCTCGGGGAACTGGGTGACCTGCGGGGACGCCGGGGCCGACACCGAGCGGACGCCGCCACCGAGCACCGCGACCGTCTCGCGTGCCGCCGCGCTCGATGGCGTCGCGCTCCCGAACGGGTCCATGACCGTTCCGTCCTGGCTGACGGACTCCTCGGCGGTCAGCGTCGGCCCGGCCTGCCCCCGCGCCCGCGCGGCGACGAACGCGCGGCGCCGGTTGCCGTCGCCCACGACGAACGACGCGCCGGCGCGCGCCGCCGCGCGCACACCCGCGGCGCCGAGGTCGGGGCCGTAGGCCAGCGGGCGGTCGGTCCGCAGCGCGCCGTAGGCCGCGAGCCCGGCGACCGCTCCCGACGCGCCGTCGACCACGGTCATCGGCCCGCGCGGCAGCACGCGCACCACCCCGCCGGTGGGCACCTCGACGCGCTGCAGCTCGGGCACGCGGGCGTCGGGCGTCACGCCCGAGGCGGCCGACGGGGCGGGCACGGTCGGCCCGTAGCCCTGCACCCGGCCGCCGAGGCCCCGCAGCGCGCCCAGCGCGTCGCCGGCGGGCATCTCGCCGCTGTAGGCGCGATCGCCGTCGGCGGCGAGCACCACGTCGCCGACGCCCATCAGGTCCAGCAGCGGGCGCAACTGCCCCGGCCGCAGGCGCTGCTGGGTGACGAGCCCGTCGACGGCGAACTGGAGATCCGACGACCGCGGGTCGGCGAACGGGATGATCCAGCGCTCGGAGACCGGGTGGCGCGTGAGCGCGGGCAGCACCGGATCGACGGTCCCGCCCCACTTGTAGAAGGCGAACAGCTGCCCCGGCAGGACCATGGCGCGCGAGTCGTCGGGACGCCGGTCGAGGTCGGCGGCGACCTGCCGCCAGCTCGCAGGCAGGCTGAAGCTCAGCTGGCGCTCGACGGCGCGACCGGTCACCAGCGGCCACGACGCCAGAGCGACCAGCGCCCCTGTAGCCGCCACCAGCGCCACGCGCAGTCCCGGCCCGCGCAGCGCCGACCGCCCCCATGCCGCCCCGAACGCGGCGCCGCCCAGCCCGGCCAGCCCGAGCGCCGTCAACGCCCCCGCCTTGTAGGTGGTGCGCAGGAACTGGACGAGGTTGACGTGGTAGTAGACGCCGGTCACGAGGTGGCGCATCGGCGTGCCCTCGGGCCAGCCCGCGGTCATGACCACCAGGCCGACCAGGGCCAGGAGGGCGAAGAACGGCGCGTAGCGCCACCGCCGCGTCCATGGCAGCGCGCTCAGCGCGAGCGCCGGTGTCACGAGCCCGGCGACGACGATGGGCGCCACCAACAGCAGCGCGGGCGCCGAGCCCTGGTAGGGCCGCAGGTGGCCGCCGAAGCCGGTCCCGACGTAGGAGCCCCAGAAGCCCATCAGCCGCAGGGACTCCGACAGCGACGTCGTGCCCCAGATCGTCCCGGGCTGCTCGGTGTAGGCCAGGAAGTTGGGCGCCGCGCGACTGCTCAGCGCCAGCGGCAGCACCCACCAGAGGTTGGCCAGGATCGCCAACGGCGCCATCCGCAGCAGGAACGGCCCGATCGCGCCGCGCCGGACGCCGCCGAAGAGGCGGTCGTAGACGATCAGCAGCAGCGGCCCGAGCAGGACCCAGCCGGTGAGCCCCGCGTTGACCCCACCGCCGGCCGAGGCCAGCACGAGCGCGAAGGCGGCCGGCCAGCGCCAGCCCCGCGGCTCGCGCAGGCCCTTGTGCACGCACAACAGCAGCCACGGCAGCGAGGCATAGGCCAACAGCGCGATCGACTGCCGCGCGAAGTAGACCGTCACGTAGGGGTTGATCACGAACAGGACCGCGGCCGCCGCGTGCACCGCCCCGCGCTCGCGCTGCAGCAGCGCGTCGAGCAGCCGGATCACACCCCAGGCGGCGAGCGCGAGCAGCGTCCCGAGCCACAGGCGATGCACGAGCCACATGGGCAGGCCGGCCAGGTCGCCGAGCGCGAACCACGGCGCCATCGGCCAGGCGTAGCCCGCGTACTGCCCCGCCCACACGTGGCCCAGGTCGGTCGTCGGGTTCCAGAGCGACAGCACGTCGCCGAGGAACCGGACGGGATCGAGGAAGAGGTTGACCTTCGTGTCGGCCACCAGCTCGCCCGGACGCTGGACCAGCGCGACCACGTACGCGAGCGAGGCGACCGCGAGGGGGATGACCCTGCGGCTCCGCATGCGGCGTCGAAGGGTACGCTGACGCGCCGATGCGCCCGCCCCTCGCTACCGCCAGGCCGGCTGCGGGCCTGGCGCTCGCCGGACTCGCGGCCCCCACCGCGCTCGCCTTCTTCAAGGGCGGCTACTTCGAGGGCGGGCGCGACGTCGCGCTCATCGCCACCGGTGTGCTGCTCGCGCTCACCGCGCTGCTGGCGCCGCGGCCGCCCCTCCCCCGCACGCGGGCCGTCGCCCTCGCGCTCGGCGGCCTGGCCGCGCTGACGGCGTGGACGGCGCTCTCGGTCACCTGGGCGCCGCTCACCGACGAGGCCTGGGCGACGTTCGAGCGCGACGCGCTCTATCTCGGCGCGCTCGTCGTCGCGACCGCGCTGCTCGGCCGCCGCGGCGGCGCGCGCCTCGCCGAGCCGGTCGTCGCCCTCGGCGCCCTGGTGGTCGTCGGCTATGGGCTCCTGGGCCGCCTCGCGCCCGACGTGGTCCACGCGGTCCCGTCGGCGTCGGCGGGCGGGCGCCTGGACCAGCCGCTGACCTACTGGAACGCCATGGGCGCGCTGGGCGCCGTGGGCCTCGTCCTGTGCGTCCGGGTGGCAGGCGACGTCACACGCCCCCTCGCCCTGCGCTGTGCCGCGGCGGCCGGCGCGGTCCCGCTGATCACGGGCGTCTACCTGACCTTCTCGCGCGGCGCGCTGGCGGCCGCCGCCGCGGGCATCGTCGTCCTGCTCGCGCTCGCTCCCAGCTTCACGCAACTGCGCGCGGCGGCGATCGCGGTGGAGGCCGGCGTCGTCGGCTGCGCCGTGGCCGCCGCGTTCCCGGCCGTGCGCACGCTGCACGGCAGCCACCCGGCCCTGCAGGGCGCCGCCGTGCTGGTGGCGCTGCTCGGCGTCATGGCTGTCACCGCCGCCGCGCAGGCCTGGGCCTGCGCTGTGGAGGCCGAAGGCCGCACCCGCCTGGGCCGCCTGCCGCTGCCGCGCCGTCACGGCTGGGTGGCGGCCGTCGTGGTCGCGGCGATGCTGGTCGTCCCGGTGGCGATGGCCGCCGGCCAGGACGCGCCCAGCGGCATCGACCCGCACTTCGGCACGAGCACGAGCCGCCTGACCAGCACCGACTCGCCGCGCTACGAGTACTGGAAGGTCGCGCTGCGGGCCTTCGGCGACGACCCGCTCAAGGGCATCGGCGCGGGCGGGTTCGCGGTGGCGTGGCTCCGCGAGCGACCGGTCGCCGTCCCGGCGCTCGACGCGCACTCGCTGCCGATCGAGACGCTCGCCGAGCTCGGCCTCGCCGGAGCGCTGGCGCTGGCGCTGCTGGCCGCCGGCGTCGGCGTCGCCGCGCGCGACACGCTGCGGCGCGACGCCGCGCGCGTCGCCGGGCCGGCTGCCGCGCTGGCGGCCTATGCGTTTCACGCCTGCATCGACTGGGACTGGGAGATGCCGGCGCTGACGCTCGTCGGCGTCGCGCTCGCCGGCATCCTGCTGGCCGCCTCCGGCGACGAGCCGCCGTCCGAGGTCGTCCCGGCGACCGGCTGACCCTTCACCCGGCGCACGATCGCGTCGACGGCGACCGCCGCGAGGATCACGAGGACCGGCTCCATGACGACGCGGAAGCGCGTCGAGCCGTAGACCAGCACGGCGACCACGACGCCCACGACGACCGGCGCCGCGAGGATCTGCAGCGGGTGCCGGCGCCGCCACAGCAGCCACGCGCCCGCGAGGCCGAACGGCAGCAGCAGCCAGTAGACGCGGATGCCCCAGCGCGCGACCTCGTAGTACCGGCCCTCGCTGGCCTGGAAGATCATGCTCTGGTTCGGGCGGTAGAAGTCGAACTCGCGCAGCAACCGCAAGGCGACGACGTGCGGGATGCGGCCGGCGTGGTCGCGGGCGTAGCGCAGGCCGCGGTCCCGGTAGTCGACCGAGTACTGCGACTCGTCGCCCTTGTAGCGGTTCGTGAAGCAGCTGTAGTCCCACGAGCCCTTCAGGTCGCCGTAGTAGGAGCCGTCGCAGTTGGCGCCGATCATCACGCCATAGCCGTTGGTGGAGATCAGGATCGGCTCCTTGAACGTCACGAGGTTCCGCACCGACCACGGCGCCATCACCGCGCAGAACGCGCCGACCATCAGCGCCGCGGTGCGCACGCGTCCGCGCCACGTCGCGCTGGTGCGGTAGGCCAGCGGCAGCGCCAGCACGATGACGAAGCCCACCGCCTCGCCGCGCGTCAGCGTCGCCAGCGCGATGACCGCCCCCAGCGCCAGCGCGCGCCGCGGGCTCGGCGCGGCCAGGTAGCGGTAGGCCACCAGGAGCATGATGGTGATGAGCAGCGCGTACTCGGTCTCGCTCATGAGCGAGCCGTCGATGACCCACAGCAGCGGGTAGACCGCGCCGATTCCGGCGGCGATGAGCCCGGCGCGCGGGCCCGCGACCGTCCGCCCCAGGACGCCGAGCGCCACGACGGTCCCCGCGCCGACGAAGCAGAGCACGAACTTCTGGGCCAGCGTGCCGTGTCCGCCGAGGAGGTCGATCAGCGCCAGGAAGACGATGTGCAGCGGCGGGTGCTCGGCCGTCGCCATGTCCTCGTAGGCGCGCCGGAAGCCCTCCCCGGCCGCGAGGTGCGCGGCGTCCCGGTGGAAGGTCAGGGCGTCGCCGATGACCGGGTAGGAGCGGTTGAGGCCCGTGTAGAGCAGGCGGATGAGGAGGCCGCCGAAGGCGATCATCGCCAGTCGGCCTTCGAACGTTCCAACGCGACGCATCGCGCCCAAGCCTATGGACGACGACGGCGCCACGTAGAGTGGCCGTCCGGATGGACGTCAGCCAGGTCAACGCTGCCGAGGCCGCGGTCACCCCACCGCCCGGCAACCCGCGGTTCCCGGCCATCGACGGGCTGCGCGCCGTCGCCGCCTGCGCCGTCCTGGTCACGCACACGGCGTTCATCTCCGGCTTCAACGGCCACGGGTTCCTCGGCCAGATCACCGCCCGGCTGGACTCCGGCGTGGCGCTGTTCTTCGTGATCTCCGGGTTCCTGCTCTATCGCCCGTTCGTGGCGGCCCGCTTCAAGGGCCGGCGTGGCCCCGGCGTCCGCCGCTACGCGCGGCGGCGCATCCTGCGCATCGTGCCGGCCTACTGGCTGGCGATCACGGTTCTGGCGATCTGGCCCGGGCTCGCGCTCGTCCACACGCACCTGTGGTGGGTCTACTACGGATTCCTGCAGGACCTCCAGCCCGAGTGGGTCACCGGCGGCATCACGGCGGCCTGGTCGCTGTGCGTCGAGGTGCAGTTCTACATCTTGCTCCCGGTCTATGCGCTCGCGCTCTGGCGGCTGCTGCGCGGCGCGCCCGTCGGCCGGCAGATGGCCATCGAATTCGGGATCCTGCTCGTCCTGGCCGCGGGCTCCGAGCTGACCCGCGGGCTGACGTTCGCCGACAAGACGCCGGACACGATCTCCTCGACGATCCTCGGCACCTTCTCCTGGTTCGCGCTCGGCATGTCGCTGGCGGTCCTGTCAGCGCGGTGGCACGACGTGCCGGCGGCGCAGCGCCCGGCGGCGCTGCGGCTCGTCGCGCAGCGTCCGCTCCTCCCCTGGGCGGCCGCCGCGGCGCTGCTCGTGCTGGTCAGCCAGATCGGGATGCCCGTGCTCAACGTCGCCGCCTACGACATGAACGACTGGATCATCGGCCATCTGCTCTACGGGTTCATGGCGACGTGCCTCGCCCTGCCGATCATGCTCGGCGTCGAGGGCGCCGGCGGCGTGCCCGAGCGGCTGATGACGCTGCGCCCGGTCGCCTGGCTGGGGCTGATCTCCTACGGCATCTTCCTCTGGCACCACCCGTTGACCGGCAAGTTCCAGGGCGTCGAGAACTGGACGACGCACGGGAGCTTCATCGTCTACACGCTGGCGGTCTTCGTCGTCGCGACCATCGCCGCGACCCTCAGCTACTACTTGGTCGAGCGGCCGCTGCTCAAGTTCAAGGACCCGCGCCCCCGGCGCCCCGGCGCGGCGGCCGGCGACTCAGCGGCGGAAGCTGAGCGGGTCCAGCTGCCGAGCGCGGTCTAGGGCCCGCTGCGCGCCGGCCTGGTCGCCGCGCGCGCGGCGCACGCCGGCGACGGCCAGCCACGCGTCCCGGCGCTCGGGCTCGCGCCGGACCGCCGCGGCGCTGAGCTGCGCCGCGGGGCCGATCGCGCCGGCGCGCAGGAACGCCGAGGCGCCGTCGAGGAGCTGAGCGGCGCCGCGGCAGTGGTCCAGCAGCCGGCGTCCGACGGCGGCCGCGTCGGTGGCCGGCAGCGAGCGCGCGCCGATCGCGAACGCCGCACGGCGGCCGTCGTCGCAGGCGCGGTGGGCGCTCGAGCGGGCGACGCCGTGCACGATCAGGGCGACCGCGCCGGCGAGCAGGAGGATCCGTACGGCCATCTGGGCTCGGATCCTAGGCCTCCTAGGGAAGCACGGCGGCGCGCCCGCGTAGCCTGTCGGCCATGTCTGCCGATACCCCCGAAGAGCTCGAAGGCCTGCGGGCCGCCGGCCGCGTGGTCGCCCAGACGATCCGCGAGCTCCGCCGGCTCGTGCGCCCCGGCATCACCACGGCCGACCTCGACGACCACGCCGCGCGCATCTTCGCGGCCCACGGCGCGCAGTCCGGTCCGCGGTTGGACTACGACTTCCCGGGCAGCATCTGCATCTCGGTCGGCAACGAGGCCGTCCACGGCATCCCGGGCCCGCGGCGGCTGCGTGAGGGCGAGCTGGTCAAGCTCGACGTCACCGCCGAGCTCGACGACTTCTACGCCGACGCCTGCCGCACGGTCGCCGTCGGCAAGGTCAGGCCGAGCGCGCTGAAGCTGATCGCCGCCGCCGAGTCGGGCCTGAAGCGCGGCATGGCGGCGGCGACCGCCGGCGCCGTCGTCAACGACATCGGCATCGCCGTCCAGGGCGAGGTCGAGAAGCGCGGCTTCTCGGTGTGTGGCGCGCTCACGGGCCACGGGATCGGCCGCCAGATCCACGAGGAGCCGTCGGTCTACAACGTCAGCGTGCCGGGGCCGTCGCCGCGCCTGACCGAAGGCCTGGTCATCACGATCGAGCCGATCATCGCCGCCGGCCAGGGTGACGTCGTCGAGGACGGCGAGTGGGTCGTGCGGACCGCCGACGGCTCGCTCTCGGCCCACGCCGAGCACACGATCGTCATCACCGACGGCGCGCCTCTCGTCCTCACGGCCTGAGGTCGTGACCGCCCTGGCGATCGCCGGCCTGCGCAAGCAGTACGGCCGGCACGAGGCCCTCCGCGGCGTCGATCTGGACGTCGGCGACGGAGAGCTGGTCGGCCTGCTCGGCCCCAACGGCGCAGGGAAATCCACGCTGACGAAGATCGCCGTCGGGCTGGTGCGCCCCACCGCGGGCACCGTGACGATCGCCGAGCCGTTCGGCTACCTCGCCGAGCTCTTCCGGTTCCCGGGCTGGTGCAGCGCCGACGAGGTCCTGCTCCTGCACCAGCGGTTGAGCGGCTCGGAGGGCGGCACGCGCGAGCGCGGCGAGCTGCTGGAGCTCGTGCGCCTCGACGAGGACGCCGGCACGCGCGTCGAGGAGATGTCGAAGGGCATGCAGCAGCGGCTCGGACTCGCGCAGGCGATGATCGGCGGCCCCAAGCTCCTGCTGCTCGACGAGCCGACCAGCGCGCTGGATCCTGGTGGCCGCCGCACCGTGCGCGACCTCTTGGAGGAGCTGCGCCGCCGCGGCGTTGCCGTCCTGCTCAACACGCACCTTCTCAGCGAGGTCGAGCAGGTCTGCGACCGCGTGGTGATCATCGACCACGGCGTGGTGGTCGCCGCGGGGCGGCCCGACGAGCTGGAGCGCGCAGGCGGCGTGGAGGTCGAGCTGGCCGCCGGCCCGCGCCTCTTCGCGGGCGCCGGGCGCGAGGATGTGCCGGGCATCGTGGCCGAGCTCGTCGCCGCCGGGGAGCAGGTCTACAGCGTGCGCGTGTTGCGCTCGAGCCTTGAAGACGTGTACCTCGACACGGTGGCCGACGCCCGATGATGCGGAGCGGCGTGCTGATCGTCGCGCGGCATGCGCTGCAGGAGGCGCTTCGGCGGCGGGTCCTGCTCGTCGTGCTCGTCCTGACCGTCCTCTTCGGCGGCCTTTACGCTTGGGGCTGCAGCGAGCTGTTCCGCGACCTCAGCGGGTTCCAGGACTCGAGCTCGGGGCTGGATGCGCGCTCGCTCGCGGGGGCGACGATCGTCGGGCTGGCGATGTTCGGCGGCCTCTTCCTCGGCGTCGTGCTCGCGACGTTCCTGTCGGCGGGCGCCGTGCGCGGCGACGCCGAGCGCGGCCTGCTTCAGCCGCTGGTCGTGCGACGGCTGACACGCGCGGAGTACCTGCTCGGTCGCTTCCTGGCCGCCGCGACGGTCAGCGGCGCCTACGTGCTGGTGGTCTACTTCGGCGCGGTCCTGGTGACCGGCCTGATCGGCCACTGGTGGCCGACGCACCTCGTGGCCTCCGGCGTGCGGCTCGCGGCCGGCGCGGTGCTCGTCGCGGCGCTGGCGCTGCTGGGCTCGGTCTTCCTGTCGGCCACCGCCAACGGCATCCTGATGTTGATGGCCTACGGCGCGGGTCTCCTGGCCGGCCTGCTCGGCGCGATCGGTGACGCGATCCCCTCCCCCACGCTGCAGCACATCGCCTCGACCGCCTCCTGGGCCCTCCCCTACGAGGCGCTCTACCGCGACGCGCTGCGCCTGCTCGTCCAAGACGTGCCGGGCGTCGCGGGCGCGATCGTCCAGCTCGGGCCGCTCGGCGGGTCCCACGACGCAGGCCCGCTGCTGCTGCCATGGGCGCTGCTGTACCTCCTGGTCGTCCTGGCGGGCGCGGCCTGGGCGTTTCGCTCGCGCGATCTCTGAGCTACGGCGCGACGACGCGCACCTCGCCGTAGAGCGGGCCGGCCACCCGCATGTCAGTGGCGCGCCAGCAGGAGGTAGTCCCCGTAGCGGGCGACACGGCGGTAGTGCGTGTCGATGTAGGTGTCCAGCAGCGTCACGCCCGAGGACCGCCCCGACCCGTTGTCCTCGGTCTGCCGCGCCACGGGCGCCAGCCAGCGGACGACCAGCGGCGTGCGCGTGCGCTCCAGGTCGGCGCGCATCTCACGCTGGACCTTGGCGGTCGTCACGACGCCCGGCTGGACGACGTCGTAGCGCGTCGGGTCGCGGCGGTTCAACAAGGTGTACAACAACGTGTCGCCGACCCGGACGCGGTCATACCGCGGCGGCGCCGAGAGCAGCAGGTCGCCGGGGCGTGAGCGGCGGTCGACCGCAGCCGCGAGCTCCTTCAGCGCCTGCGCGTCCTTCTGGCCGGTACGGACCCCGTCGGCCGAGTCCAGGTCGATCGCCGAAAGCCCGCCTGCATCGGTGAGCTTGCCCAGCTGCCGGTCCAGGCCGTGCAGGACGATGAGCGCCAGCGCCGCCGCGAGCGTGACCTGCACCAGGCGACGCTCCTCGCGCGCGGCTGCGGCGGCGAGCGCGACCGCCAGGATGGCGGCCAGCGGCAACAGGTGGAACTCGTCGGTCCGCGCGAGCAGGTACGCCAGCCCGGCCAGCAGCAGGGCGACCAGCGCGCCGCCCCGGCGCCGGGGCAGCGCGGCCGCCGCCCACAGCAGCGTGCCGGCGACGAGGATCGCCGGGAACACCCGCTCGAGCACCTTGTTGGGGTCGGTGGTGTGGGGCGCCAGGGGGAACGGCAGCCGCTGGAGGCGCTGCTCGCCGGCGAAGCCGAACGTCTGCGACAGGAAGTCGCCGGGCGACACGACCAAGAACGGCGCCATGCCCGCCAGCGCCACCGCGGCGGCGGCCCACAGCGCCGCGGGGCGCCGGCCGCTCAGGACCCACGCGCCGATCGCCGCGGCGACGCCGATCTCCGGGCGAAACAGGAACGCGAGACCGGCCAGGACGCCGGCCCACCGGGCGTGGCGGCGCGCGGCGAGCAGCGTGCCGAAGGCCAGCGTCACGGCCGACGCGTTGGGCCCGGGCGTCAGCGGCCACGCCATCGCGGCGGCGACCCCGGCGTAGGCCGCCAGCGCCCAGCGGTCGTTGGTCGTCTCGCGCCGGACGAGCAGGTAGGCGAGCATCGCCGCGACTCCGGCGACCAGCGCCCGCAGGATGCGCCAGGTGACCAGTGAGTCGCCCAGCAGCGCCTGCACCAGCGGCTGCGCCGGCAGGTAGTTGCACCAGAAGTCCCGGTAGGGCCACTCCCCGGAGGCGATCCGGTGGCCCCACTGCAGCATCAGGCCCTCGTCGTGAGGGCCGATGCCCGCGCGGATGTCCAGCGTCGCGAAGGCGCCCGCGACCAGCACGAGGATGACGAGCCGCAGCGGCGACACGTCGACCGTGCGCCGGAAGAACCCCGAGGCGGTCTCGCGGCGCGCGCCGCCCGGGCGCTCGGTGCCCTCATCGGTGCGGTCGGGCTTCGGCGCCACGGTCACTCCGCCGCCTCACGGTGCCCGCCGGCGGCGGGCCCCCGCCACGGCCGGGCCGGGACCGCGCGCTCCATCGCCGGCCGCAGGCCGCGCCGCCGCGCCCGCCACGTGCCGGGCAGCTGCGGCAGCGCGGCGGCCAGGCCGCGCAGGTGCTCGCGCAGCGCGCCGCGCCGGTGTGCCTCCACGAGCCAGGACGCCTGCCGGTAGGCGACGTACGGCGCCCAGCGCCACGGGTACCAGCGCGCGACGAGCAGCAGCGTGTTGCGCGCGACCCAGAACCCGACGGTCGCCCCGGAGCCCGCGCCGGCGTGGCGCGCGACGGCCGGCTCGTAGCGGCACGTCCAACCCGCCACCCGCAGCCGCAGGGCCACGTCGACGTCCTCGAGGTACATGCCGTAGGACTCGTCGAACCCGCCGACGGCCTCCAGCGCGCCGCGCCGGTACAGCGCGGCCCCCGCGCAGGCGCCCCAGATCTCGCCGGGCACGTCGAAGCGCCCGTCGTCGGCCCGGCCCCGGCCGCGTTGCTCGCACACGCCGTCGCGTCGCAGCGTGTCGCCCGCGTCGTCGATGGTGGCCGGCGCGTCCATCATCACCATCTTGCAGGCCGCCGACCCCGCTTCGGGTGCGGCCTGCACCACCTCGGCCATCCGCTCCAGCCAGTCGGGATCCAGCTCGACGTCGGTGTTGATCAGCGCAACGAGCTCGCAGTCGGCGACCGCCGCGACGCCGAGGTTGACCGCCGCGGCGAACCCGCCGGCGGCCGGGCGCGCGACGACGTCGACGCCCTCGGCCCGCAGCCAGGCCACGGAGTCGTCACGCGAGCCGTCGTCGACGACGACGATCCGGTCAGCGGGCCGCGTCTGGGCCCGCAGGGAGGCGACCAGACCGGGCAGCCAGCGGCGCCCGTCCCGGTTGGGGACGATGACGGCGACCCTCACGCGGCGCGGCGGCCGGCGAGCGCCAGGCCGCGCGCCGGGCGGCGCCGGTCCCCGCGCGGGCTCGGCCCGGCCGCCAGCGCCTGCTCGACGTTCGCGCGGATCTCCGCCTCGAACGCCGCGCGGCTGAAGCGCTGCGCGTTGGCCACGCAGTCGGCGGGGTCGACCGACATCGGGTCGAACGCAGAGATGGCCGCGGCGAGCGCGTCGGGCGTCGCCTCGTCATAGAACACGCCGGTGCGTCCTTCCTCGACCGACTCGGTGACGCCGCCTTCGTCGAGCGCGATGACCGGCCGTCCGGCCGCCTGCGCCTCTACGGCGGCGATGCCGAACTCCTCGGTGGCGGTGACGACCAGCGCGCGCGAGGTCGCCAGCAGCCGCGCGACCTCCGCATCGCCGACGCGGCCGGTGAAGTGGACCGTCGGCCCCGCCAGGCGCTGCAGGCGCCGGGCGTCCGGGCCGTCGCCGATGACGACCAGCGGCCGGGCGAGCTGGTTGAACGCCCGCACCGCGAGCTCGATGCGCTTGTGCGGCATGAGCTCCGACAGGACCGCGTAGTGGTCGCCGACCACGCCGGGCGCGAAGCGCTCGATCTCGACGGGCGGGTAGACGACCTCGGCCTCGCGCGTGAAGTACCGCGCGACGCGCCGGCGGGTCGTCTCGGAGTTCGCGATGTAGCGGTCGACGCGCTGGGCGGCGATCCAGTCCCACTGGCGCCAGCGCTGCAGCACGAGGCCGAGCGCGCCGCGCACCACCGGCCCGTGGGCGCGCAGCGTGGCCTCGCGCGCGTTCCAGGCGTACCGGAACGGGTTGTGGCAGTAGCAGACGTGCACCGCGTCCTCGGAGGGCAGGACGCCGTGCGCCCAGGCCGAGGAGCTCGACAGCACCAGGTCGTAGCCGGAGAGGTCCAGGGCCTCCATCGCGTACGGGTACAGCGGCAGCAGCCGCCGAAACGACGTCGCGTTCGGGTGCAGTCGTTGCAGGAACGACGTGTGGACGGTGCGGTGCGCGAAGCGCCCCTCGGTGCCCACCGGGTCATAGACCGCCGTGAAGAGGTCGGCGTCGGGGAACATCTCGCACAACGCGAGGAAGACCCGCTCGCCCCCGCGCAGGTCGAGCAGGAAGTCGTGGACGAGCGCGACACGTGGAGCCTGCGACTTCATGCCGCGGCGAGTCTAGATGTTAAGGAGGCGTCATCCCGGTCCGGGCGTCCGCTTCCCACGCTCAGGCGTTCACCGCCGCCGCCGAGGCGGCGCTGATGGCGGCCGAGGCCCCGGCGACCACCGCGGTCGCGACGGGCGCTAGCCCACCGCCGCCGTGCTCATCGCGGACAGCGCCGCTGCCCGCTCGGTCACGGCCGGGCGCCAGTGCGGCTTGGCCAGCACGGTCTGGATCAGGCCGATGCGCCGCTCGGCGAAGCCGGCCTCGCAGTAGGCGAGGTACATGCGCCACAGGCGGCGGAAGCGCGCGTCGTACCCCAGCGCCTCGAGCTCGCTCTCGGCGGCGTCGAAGTTCCCCCGCCACCGCTTCAGCGTCTCGGCGTAGTGCGGCGTCAGGTCCTCCAGGTGCACGGCGTGCAGGTCGGTGTCGCGCGCCACGCAGCGGGCGATGACCTCACGCGAGGGCAGGCAGCCGTTGGGGAAGATCAGCGTCCGGATGAACGACTTCGACGCGCGCTCCACCTGGTAGGCGCGGTCGTCCATGACGATCGCCTGCAGCAGCATCGAGCCGTCGGGCGCCAGGCGGTCGCTGCAGACGCCGAAGAACGTGTCGAAGTCCTTCCACCCGACCGCCTCGATCATCTCGATCGACACGAGCTTGTCGTACTGGCCGGTGAGGTCGCGGTAGTCGTCGAGCAGGACCGTGACCCGGTCTTCGAGCCCGAGCTCCCGGACGCGCGCGACCGCATGGTCGCGCTGCTCGCGCGAGATCGTCGTGGTCGTGACGCGGCAGCCGCGCGTGGAGGCGGCGTGAACCGCGAAGCCGCCCCAGCCGGTGCCGATCTCCAGCACATGGTCCTCGGGCCCCAGGCGCAGCTTGTCGCAGATGCGCTCGAGCTTGGCGATCGACGCCTCCTCGAGCGTCATCCCGGGCGCGTCGAACACCGCGCTCGAGTACATCATGGTGGGGTCGAGCATCAGGCCGAAGAGGTCGTTGCCGAGGTCGTAATGGGCCGAGACGTCCTTGCGCGAGCGCCGCGGCGTGTTGCGCCGGAACGCCACGCGGCCGCGCTGCAGCGGCTCACGGAGCGGGGTCAGGCGGCGGCGGACGGCGTCCAGGCCGTCGACGTTGCGCGCGGCGACCCGGATGACCGCCGTGAGGTCGGGCGTGTCCCACAGGCCGTCGCGGTAGGACTCGGCCAGCCCGCGGCTGCCGCGCAGCAGCGCGGTCCAGGCGCGCGGCGCGTGCACGCAGACGGTCGCCTCGGGCACCCCGCGGCCGAAGACGGTCCGCCGGCCGTCCTCGACGACCGTCAGACGGCCGATCTCGATGCGGCGCAGGAACGACAGGACGATGGCGCGCGCGATGCGCTCGGTCACGGTGCCTCCGGGATGGTCGTGCGGGGATGGATCGGGACGCGCTTGACGGCCAGGGCCAGCGCGTGGGCGTAGATGAGGAAGAGGACCCGCAGTGTCGCCGCGGGGTGACGGGTGAGGACGCGCGCGAGCGTCCGCGGCGTGAACGGGGCGCGCCGCAGCGCGAGCGTCGCGTCGAAGGCGCGCCGGTCGTCCTCGCGGCTCTCGATGTGCACCGACAGGGTCGGGCGGTGTGGCACGGGCTCGGTGGCCGACCAGACGTAGTGCTGGTCCATGCCCATGAACGGCGAGACGTGAAGGCGCTTGTCGAAGCGGCCATGGAGGACGCCGCCGCCCTCGCCCGCCGGCAGGACGTAGGCATGGCGCTCGCCCCACGGCGTGCTCGTGACCTCGGCGACGACGCTGTGCAGACTGCCGTCGGCGCGGTGGCAGTAGTAGAAGCTCACGGGGTTGAAGCACTGACCGAACGTGCGCAGCTGGGTCAGCACGCCGATCGTGCCGTCGGGCGCGGGCGCGCCGGTCCGGCGGGCGACCAGCGCCCGGACCGCGGCGTCCAGCGGCACCGACGGGTCGCCGAGGTAGTCATCGCGGCGGAAGCGGACGAGGCCGGGGCGCCGGCGCACGAGGCGACCGCCGAGGAGGTCCGGGAGCTCGTCGAGATCGACGTAGGCCAGCGAGATCCGGTGACGGAAGGCGTGCTCGCGCACGGCGAAGCGCCGGTGACGCACGGTGCCCTCGTAGAAGGCGCTGCGCATCATGCGACCGGCTCCGTCCCGAGGTCGCGGGCGACGCGCAGGCCGCTGACGACGCCGTC
>JAWVGD010000365.1:0-4957 GCA_033855515.1 Baekduia sp. | reverse complement strand
CGCGCGATGCAGGGCTGGCTCAGGGTCGACGCCGAAGGCGTGCGCACCAAGCGCCAGCTCGAGCCGTGGGTCAGGCGCGGCGTGGCCTACGCGCGGTCGCTGCCGCCCAAGCGGTGATCCGGGACGTAGATCGCACCGAGCGCCGCGAGCCGCTGCTCGAGCGCGCAGGTGAGCAGCCCGACGGCCCGGATGCGGTGGCCGTCATGGCCCTCGTCCTCGACCCTCAGGTGCAGGTCGCTGACGCGGAGGCGGGCGTGCCGGCGGACCCCGCGCCACCATGAGCTGCACGGCTTGAAGTGCTGCCAGTCCGGCGTGCCTGCCAGCGCGTCGTAGCCGGCCGCCGTGACCCAGAAGGTCATCTCGTCGCGCGATGCGGCGCCGGGCGGCGGGACGACCACGACGACCTCCCCGAGCCGGAAGGCCTCCTGATCGGTTGGGACCGCCGCGGGGACGAGCACCTCAGACGGCTGCCAGAACACGCTCTCGCATCTCCCACCGGGTCTGCGGCCGCTTGCCCCACGCCGTTGCGCGGGCGTAGTCCAGCAACAGAGAGAAGTACTCCTCCAGATGCGGAGCGCGGAAGCCGAGCCGGTGGCCGCGGGCCGCGTCGAACACGCCGCGCACGCGGAAGTACGGCAGGAACGCGCCCGCGAGCTCCTCGACCTCCGGCGCCTCGCCGGGCCCGACGAACGTCGGCACCCGGGAGCCGAAGGCCTCGGCGGCCATGGTCGCCAGGGCGTTCGTGGTCGGCGCATGGTCGCCGGCCACGACGTGCAGGGTGCCCGTGTGGGGCTCGCCCACGGTCAGGGCCAGCAGCGCGTCGGCGACCGTGTCGACCGGGACGATGTCCACCCGGCCGTCCGGGTCGCCGGGCACGACCGGCAGCAGCCCGCGCGCGAACGCCTGCAGCGGCCAGTAGATGACGTTGAACGCCGGTGTCCAGCCCGTCGTGGAGTCGCCGACGACGATGCTCGGCCGCAGGATGGAGGTGGCGGGGAGCCCGGAGCCGCGCACGTGCTCCTCGGCCGCGAGCTTGGTCTGCTCGTAGGTGTTGCGGCTCGTCTGCCCGACGTTGCACTCGTTCTCGCGGTACACGCCCCCGCGGTCGCCGGCCACGTAGGCCGTCGAGACGTGGACGAAGCGCTGCAGCGACGGCGCCCGGGCGGCGAGGTCAAGGACCTCGCGCGTGCCGTCGAGGTTGATGCGCAGCGCCTCTTCGAGGGGCAGCGTGAACTGCACCGAAGCGGCGCAGTGCACGACGGCGTCGATGTCGCGCGCCAGCGCGTTGCGCCGGCGGACGGGCAGGCCCAGGCCCAGGCGGTCGAGATGGCCCGCGGCCGCGCGCACGCGCCCGGCGGGCACGGTGCCCGGAGGGAGCAGGATCGCGAGGGTGTCGTCGAGGCGCCGTTGCGCCGCGACATCGTCGTCGGCGCGGATGAGCGCGACGACGTCGTCGTCGGTCTCCTCGAGCAACCGCACCAACAACTCGCCGCCGAGGAACCCGGTGGCACCGGTCAACAGGATGGTCATGCGGCCGCAGCTCCGATCGCGTGGAATCCGCCATCGACATGGACGATCTCGCCCGTGATGGCCCGGGCGGCGCCCGAGAGCAGGAACAGGACCGCGGAGGCGACGGGCGCGGGGTCCTCGGTGTCCCAACCCAGTGGTGCCTGGCGTTGCCAGGTCTCGGCCAGATCGCCGAAGCCGGGGATGCCCTGGGCGGCGAGTGTCTCCAGGGGGCCGGCGCTGACGAGGTTGACGCGGACGCCGCGCGGGCCGACGTCGCGGGCCAGGTAGCGCGCGACCGACTCGAGCGCGGCCTTCGAGACGCCCATCCAGTCGTACACCGGCCAGGCGACCGTGCCGTCGAAGCTCAGGCCGACGACCGCGCCGCCGTCGTCCGGGCGCTCCAGCAACGGCAGCAGCGCGGCGGTCAGCGCCTTCAGCGAGAAGGCGCTGGTCCGGAAGGCGGTCTCCGCCGAGTCGCTGGGCGTGTCCATGAAGCCGCCGCCGAGCGCATCGGCGGGCGCGAACGCGATCGCGTGCAGCACGCCGTCGAGGCGGCCCCAGCGCTCGTCGAGCTCGTCGTGGATCGTCGCGAGCTGCGCCACGTCGTTGACGTCGAGCTCGAGCACGTCGGCCGGCTCGGGCAGTTGGGCGGCGGCCCGCTCGGTCATGCGCTTGGCCCGTCCGAACCCGGTCAGCACGACCTCGGCGCCGGCCTCCTGGGCCTGACGCGCGACCTCCCAGGCGATCGAGTGGCGGTTGACGACGCCGGTGACCAGCAGCTTGCGGCCGGTGAGGAGGGGCTCAGGCATCTCGGCTCCAGAGGACGTCGACGCCCGCTCGGCAGGCGAGCCGGTCGGCGTCGTCGACCACCGACCACTGGAAGCTCACGATGCCCGCGTCGGCAGCGACGGCCCGCAGCCCGGTGATCCGGCCACGCACGCTGACCGCGCCGCCCAGCGGCACCGGTCGCTTGAACGTGGCGTCGCGGATGGCGCGCAGCGCGAGGATGCGGCGCGGGTCAAGCGGGACGAGGCCCACGGCGATCGAGACGATCAGCATGCCGTGGGCGATCTGCTCACCGAAAGGGCCGGCGGCCGCCCAGGCGGGGTCGGTGTGCAGCGGATGGTGATCGCCGGTGAGCTCGGCGAAGGCCTGGACGTCGGACGCGGTGATCACGCGCTGGGCGGTGGTGAACGCGGCGCGTTCGACGAGCTCGTCGAACGGCGCGGCCCAGTCGATGACGGGGGCCGGGATGGTCTCTGTGCTGAGGGTCATAGGGGGATGTTCCGGGCGCGCCGGAACGGGCGGTCGGGGGTGGCGAGGGTCTGCAGCGCGCCCACGATCCGCGGGCGCGTGCCCGACGGGGCGACGAGCTCGTCGATGACGCCTTCGGCCGCGGCCGACGAGGCGGTGAGGTGCTGCTCGGCGTAGGCCTCGGCGAGGCGCTCGCGCGTGGCGACCTTGTCCTCGGCGGCGGCGATCTCACGGCGGTGCACGAGGTCGACGGCCTGCTTGGGGCCCATGACGCCGATCTGCGCGCGGGGCCACGCCAGGACGAGGTCGGCGCCGAGATCACGGCTGTTCATGGCGATGAACGCCCCGCCGAACGCCTTGCGCAGCACGACGGTGACGCGCGGCACCGTGGCGGCGGCGAACGCGTGCACGAGCTTGGCGCCGTGGCGGATGACCCCGTCGGCCTCCTGCTTGGTGCCCGGCAGGAACCCGGGCGTGTCGACCAGGACGACGAGCGGCAGCCCGTACAGGTCGCAGGTGCGCACGAAGCGGGCGGCCTTGGTGGCCGACTCGGCGTCGAGCACGCCGCCCAGATAGCGCGGGTTGTTCGCGACGACGCCGACGGCGCGGCCGTCGACGCGGGCGAACGCGGTGGTGATGTTGCGCGCCCAGCGCGGCGAGATCTCCAGCAGGCGCCCGCCGTCGACCAGCGTGCGCGCGAGATCGCGGACGTCGTAGACCCCGCGGTCGGACTCCGGGATGTGGGCGTCGGGCGCGTCGCCCATCGGCTCCATCGCCGGCCAGCGGTTGGGCGAGGCGCCGGCGTGCTGGGGCAGATGGTCGAGCAGGTCGCGGACCGTCCACGCCGCGTCGACGTCGTCCTCGGCCACGAGCTGGCAGACGCCGTTTCGGTCGTGGACCTTGGGGCCGCCGAGCGCGGCCGCGTCGACGTCCTCGCCGGTGACCTCCTTGACCACCCCCGGGCCGGTGAGGAACATCGAGGCGCGCTTGGTCATCACCACGAAGTCGGTCAGCGCGGGGGCGTAGGAGCCGCCGCCCGCCGACGCCCCGCAGATCACGCTGATCTGCGGGACGACGCCCGACAGCTGGGTGTGCGCGTGGAAGATCCGCCCGTAGCCGCAGAGCGCGGCGACGCCCTCCTGCAGGCGCGCGCCCGCGGACTCGATGAAGCCGACGACCGGGATCCGTGCGCGCTCGGCGACGCCGAGCACACGTACGATCGTGTCGGCATGCGCCTCGCCGAGGGACCCGCCGAGGAACGTCGGGTCCTGCGCGAAGCACGCGATCGGCCGGCCGTCGACGCGGCCGGTCGCGCCGATCACCCCGTCGCCGGCGGTGGCGCGGTCGCCCATGCGGCGCGAGACGACCTCACCGCGCACGAGCTGGAGCGAGTGCGGGTCGCAGAGGGTCTCCAGCCGCTCCAGCGGGCCGAGCTTCTCCGGCGTGCGGGGGACGACCGACAGCTGCGGAGCGGTCATGCGGGGCTGGCCTCCAGGATCAGCGCTGCGTTGTGACCGCCGAAGCCGAACGAGTTCGACAGGCCGATCGCGGCGCGGTCGTCGTCGGCCAGCGGGCGGGCCGTGTTGGGGACGTAGTCGAGGTCGAGGCCGTCCTCGGCCTGCTCCCAGTGCAACGTCGGCGGGGCGACCCGGTCGCGGAGGGCGAGGATCGTGGCGACGGCCTCGATCGCGCCGGCGGCCCCGAGCAGATGGCCCGTGGCCGACTTCGTCGAGGAGATCGGCACGTTGCGGGCCGCGTCGCCGAAGGCGAGCTTCAACGCCGCGGTCTCGGCGCGGTCGTTGAGCGGCGTGCCGGTGCCGTGCGCGTTGACGTAGGCGATGTCCTCGGGCTGCAGGCCCGCATCGCGCAGCGCCATCTTGATGGCCTTGGCGCCGCCCGTGCCGGCCTCGTCGGGCGCGGTCAGATGATGGGCATCGCCGGTGGCCCCGTAGCCGCGCACGACGCCGAGGATCTTCGCGCCGCGGGCACGGGCCGTGTCGCCGTCCTCGAGGACGAGCACGCCCGCGCCCTCGGCGAGGACGAAGCCGTCGCGCCGCGCGTCGAACGGCCGCGACTGGCCGGTCGGCGACAGGGCGCTCATCGAGGCGAACGACGCGCGCGTCAGCGGCGTCAGCGCCGCCTCCGAGCCGCCGGTCACGACCGCGTCGGCGTCGCCGTGCTGGATCATCCGCGC
>JAWVGD010000364.1:0-6357 GCA_033855515.1 Baekduia sp. | reverse complement strand
CCTACGACGCCCCCGGCTCGATCCGCTGGACGCAGCAGAACGGCGACGTGAAGTCGCTGCGCGGCGAGTGGGTGCTCGAGGATCTCGGCGGCGATCGCACCCGCGCGACCTACCGCCTCGAGGTCGACCCCGGCCGCATGCTGGGCATGCTCATCCGCGGCCCGGTCGAGGGCCAGGTCCGGGACTTCCTGCTCGGCAACGCCGCCGAGGGGCTGAAGCGCACCGCCGAAGCCGGCTGACCGCGGCGGGGCCGGGTCGGCGCGTTCGCGTTCGCTAGCGTCGGAGGTCGATGGCCTCACAGGGAGACCCGACGCGTGCCGGCGCACAGGCTGCGCCCCCGCCGCCTCCGCCACGGGAGGGCGTCGACATCACGACGCTCCTCCTCAGCGCCGTCGCGTCGGCCGTGGCGGCGTACGTGACCTCGAAGATCTGGGCGCCGGGCACGCTGTTCTCGGCGGCGATGTCGCCCGTCATCGTCGCCCTCGTCAAGGAGGGGCTCCGCAAGCCCACCGAGGTCGTCGCCTCGGTCGTCCCGACGGCCGTCACCCGCGGCGGTCGTGCCCGGGCCGGGGCCCCGGCGGCGCAGCGCCCGGTCGCGCCCGAGCCGCTTCCCGACGACCTCGCCGACCGGCTCGCCGCGGGCGCGCCGCCGTTGTACCCGCCTCCGTCGCCCGGCGCCGAGGCCGGGCCCGTCCGGGTCTACTCGACGCGCTCGCGGCGGCTGCGGTGGCGCTTGGCGATCATCACCGGCCTGATGGGCTTCGCGATCTGCGTGGTCCTGTTCACCGTCCCGGAGCTGATCGCGGGCAAGCCCGTCAGCGGCGGCAACGGCACGACGCTCTTCTCGACCAGCCACCACAAGAGCACGAAGTCCTCGACGACGACCACGACGGTCACCAAGACGACGACGGCTCCCACGCAGACCACCGCGACGACGCCGACGGTCACGACGACGCAGACCGTCCCGGCGCCACAGTCCAACACCACCACCGCGCCGCCGT
The DNA here is from genome assembly GCA_033855515.1 of Baekduia sp. Lineage (GTDB taxonomy): Bacteria > Actinomycetota > Thermoleophilia > Solirubrobacterales > Solirubrobacteraceae > Baekduia. The sequence goes on along the minus strand of JAWVGD010000364.1, from coordinate 5,356 downwards.
CGACCAGCGTGCCGCCGCCGTCTGCGGCGACGCCGGCGCCCACGGCGGGCGGGTCGTCGTCGTCGACGACGCCCTGAGCGCGGCTACGCGTCGTCGTCGCGGTCGGCCTGCTCGGCCTCGGCCAGGCGATCGCGCAGGTACGCGGCCTTCTCGGCGCGCCGCTCGTGGGCTCGCGCCTCAGCCGGCTGCTCGGACTCCTGCGCCGCCTGGCGCTCGCCGTCGACCCGTTGGGCCTGCAGCTGCTTGAGCGCGAAGGAGCTGGTGTCGTCGGGCTCGGGCATGTGAACGCGGTGATACCCCTCCAGCAACCGCGCAACCGCGTCGGCGTGGCCGTAGCGGGTCATGCACGTGCTCATGCGACGAGGGCGAGCAGGTTGCGCCGCGCGCGATGCACGAGCTGCACCGAGGCGTTCTCGGTCAGGTCGAAGTGGGCGGCGAGCTCGTCGTATCCGCGGCCCTCGAGCGCCCGGAGCCGCAGTGCCTCGCGTTGGCGCGGCGGCAGGTCGCCCATGCAGCGCAGCGCGTCGAGCAGCCGCTCGGTGCAGGCGACGACGTCGCAGCTGTCGGCGCCGCCGGCGGCGAGCGGCTCGCCGGGCAGCTCGGCCGAGCGGCGCCCCGCGCGGTCGAGCTCCGACAGGCACGCGTTGCGCACGCAGCGGTAGAGCCACGGGCGCAGGTCGACCGTCCGGCCCCGGCCCAGCAGCGCGAGCTGCGTGTTGGCCAGCGCGTCGTGCACGGCGTCCTGGGCGAGGGCGTCGTCGACGTAGCGCCGTGCGTAGCGGCGCAGCGCCGCGGCGTGGCGGCGGTAGATCTCGTCCAGGACCCACCGGTCGCCGGCGGCGAGGTGGTCGGAGAGCGCGCCGTCGCTCAGGCGACGGACGCGGACGGGGGCGGAGAAGGCGGGTGCTGCGAGCTGGACCCGTGGCATGCGCAGAACGTAGGTGCGAGGTGCGCGAAAGGCAGTGTCACTGTGGTCTCACGGTCCGCGGCCGTGAGGTGGCGGCTGGCACGCCGCATAGAATCAGGCGCCTGTCGCCGTCTGCCGTCCTCACGATCCGCCCCGCGAACCCCGGCGACGCCGAGCGCATCGCCGCGATCTACAACGAGGGGATCGACGAGCGGGAGGCGACGTTCGAGACCCGGCCGCGCAGCAAGGCCGAGGTCGCGGGGTGGACGGTCGGGCCGCTGCCGATCCTCGTGGCCGAGGTCGACGGGCGCGTGATCGGATTCGCCAAGGTGGGGTCCTACTCCGAGCGGGCCGTCTACGCCGGGATCGGCGAGCACGCCGTCTACGTCGCCGGCGACGCGCGACGCCACGGCGCCGGACGCGCCCTGCTGGACGCGATCGCGGTCGCCGCGCACGAGGCCGGGCTCTACAAGCTGACGTCGCGGATCTTCACGACGAACACCGCGAGTATCGCGCTGCACGAGTCGGCGGGCTTCACCATCGTCGGCGTCCAACGGCGCCACGGGCAGCTCGAGGGCGTCTGGCGCGACTGCGTGCTCGTCGAGCGCCTGCTGGGGCCCGCGGCCGGCGACGCCGCCTGAGCGACGGGTCGGTGCGGCGGGCGCGGCGCGGCGGCGGCGCTCAGGCCGCCAGCGCCAGCGTCACGCGGTCGGCCAGCAGCCGCCCGCGGAGCGTCAGGACCGCACGGCCCGCGTCCAGCGCGCCGCGCTCCAGGAGCCCGTCGTCGGCGGCCTGGGCGGCGGCCGCGCGCGCATGCGGCTCCAGCGTCGCGAGCTCCAGGCCGTCGGCCAGGCGCACCGTGAGCATCACGCGCTCCAGCCGCGCGGCGTCGCCGTCGGGCTGCTCGCGCCCCGCGGCCGGCGACCGGCCGTCGGTCAGCGCCGCCGTCCAGCGGCTGGGGTGCAGGACGTTCCACCAGCGCACGCCGCCGACGTGGCTGTGGGCGCCCGGGCCGACGCCCCACCAGTCCCCGCCGTTCCAGTAGCCGATGTTGTGGTGGCAGCGGTCGGCCTCGGTGCGCGCCCAGTTGGCGACCTCGTACCACTGCAGGCCGGCGCCGCGCAGCAGCGCGTCGGCCGCCTCGTAGCGCTCGGCGAGGACGTCGTCGTCGGGCTCGGGCAGCTCGCCGCGGCGGACCCGCGCGGCCAGCCGGGTGCCCGGCTCGACGATCAGCGAGTACGCGCTGACGTGGTCGGGCTGCGCCTCCAGGGCCGCATCCAGCGACCTGCGCCAGTCCTCGGCGGTCTCCCCCGGGGTCCCGAAGATGAGGTCGACGCTGACGTGCTCGAAGCCGGCGGCCCGCGCCTCCCGCGCCGCGGCGATCGCGCGGCCCGGCGTGTGCCGGCGCTCCAGCGTGGCGAGGACGCCGGGCGCGGCGCTCTGCATCCCGAGCGAGAGCCGCGTGAAGCCGGCCTCGCGCAGCGCCGCCAGCGAGGCCGGGTCGACGGACTCGGGGTTGGCCTCGGTGCTGACCTCGGCGCCGGGCGCCAGCCCGACGTGCTCGCGGATCGCGTCCAGGACGCGGGCGAGGTCGGCGGCGGGCAGGAGGGTCGGCGTCCCGCCGCCGAAGAAGACGGTCTGGGCCGGGGGCGTCGCGTCGCCGAGCACCCGGCGCGCCAGCGCGAGCTCGGCCGTCGCCGCCTCGACGTAGCCGCCGGTCGCGCCCGCGTTCGGGATGTAGGTGTTGAAGTCGCAGTAGCCGCACACGTGCGCGCACCACGGCACGTGGACGTAGACGCCGAACGGACGCGCGCCGAGGCCGTGCAGGGACTGCGGCGGCAGCGTGCCGTCGGCGGGCGGGCGTTCGCCGTCGGGCAACCGGGCCATGGGATCAGGGTAGGCCGCTGGTCCGGTCGCCCAGGGGCGACCGCTATGGTCGCTGCCGTATGCGCGCCCGCGCGGTCACGCTGACCGTCCTGCTGCTCGCCGCCCTGGTCTCCGGATGCGGCTCCCAGAAGAATCACGATGGCTACGTCCGGGCGCTCAACCGGGCGCAGAACGGCCTGACCGACCGCTTCCGCGCGCTGCAGTCGCGCGTCACCCCGACCAGCAGCCCCCAGCAGGACGCGCGGACGCTGCGCGCCTACGAGGCGGCCGTCGGCGCGACCGTCACCGACCTGCGCAGGGTCAAGCCGCCCGCCGGCTTGGACGCCCTGCACCGGCGCCTCGTCGCGCAGGTCGCCGGCTACGGGGCGGCGCTGCGGACGGCCCGAGGGCAGCTCGGCGGCACCGACCCGCAGGGCATCCTCGCCGCCCAGGGCCGGCTGCGGGCGACCGTGGCGCAGACCGGGACGCGGCTGAACGCCACGATCCAGGCCATCAACCAGAAGCTCAGGGGCTGACCGTGGCGCTCGCCCGCATCCGTCAGGCGCCGGTCACGGTGCCGACCCTCCTCGCCGTCGCGATCCTCCTCGCCTGGGCGCCGCTGAACGGCGCGCAGCCGATCACGCGCTGGGCGCCCGGCGCGCTCGGGGTCCTGGCGCTCGTCGCGCTCGCGGCCGCGGTCGCGCCGCTCCGATGGCGCGACGTCCCGCTCGCCGTCCGCGTGGCCGTCCTGTTGCTCGGCGCCTTCACCGTCTGGAGCGCGCTGTCGATCGCGTGGGCCGACGACCAGGGCGCGGCGCTGGAAGGCGCCGACCGCACGCTCCTCTATCTCGCCGTCTTCGCCCTCTTCGCGCTGTGGCCCCAGCGCACGGTGACCGCCGCCTGGGTGCTCGGCGCCTGGGCGCTCGGCCTCGGCGTGCTCGCCGTGGTCACGCTCGTGCGGGTCGGCGTGATGTCGGATCCCTCGGCGCTGTTCAACGGCGACCGGCTGATGTGGCCGGCCGGCTATGAGAACGCCGCGGCGGCGATGTTCCTCATGCCGTTGTGGCCGGCGGTCACCCTCGCGGCCTCCCCGCGCGTGCCATGGCTGCTGCGGGGCCTCTTCGCGGCGGTCGCCGTCGTGCTGGTCGACGTGGCGCTGCTCGCCCAGAGCCGCGGGTCGATCCTGGCGCTCCCGGCGTGCGTGGTCCTCCTGATCCTGCTGGTCCCCGGGCGCCTGCGCCACCTCGCGGTGCTCGTCCCGATCCTGGGCGCCGCCGGCGCGGCGCTGCCGATGGTCCTGGACGTCGGGCCGGCCCTCCTGGCGCGCAACGCCGGCGACCTCTCCAGCGCGACGCAGAACGTCCTGGTCGCCGTGCTCCTCGCCGCCTTCGCGGCCGGGCTGCTGGTCGCCGCGGTCGCCGCCTGGGAGACGCTGCGCCCGCCGTCGGGCGCGACGGCCGCGCGCCTGCGTCGCGGCTGGACGGTGGTCGTGGTCGGCACAGCCGTGGTCGGCGCGGTCGGCGGCCTCGCCGTGATCGGCAACCCCGTGACGCGGATCGACGACGCCTGGAGCTCCTTCAAGGGCGGCTACGCCTACGACGCGGCGTCCAGCAACCGCCTCGTCTCCGGCCTCGGATCCAACCGCTATGACTTCTACCGGGTCGCCTTGGATCTCTTCGCCGAACATCCGGTCGCGGGCATCGGCGCCGACAACTACTTCCAGGACTACCTGGCGCGCGGCGCCAGCAAGGAGACCCCGCGCTACCCGCACGACCTGCCGCTGCGCACGCTGTCCCAGACGGGCCTCGTCGGCGGGCTGCTGCTGCTCGGGGCGGTCGTGGCCGCGCTGGTGGCGGCGTGGCGCGCGATGCGCCGCGCCGATCCCTTGAGTGCGGCGGTCGCCGGTGGCGCCGCGATGGCCTTCATCTACTGGATCGCCCATGGGGTCACGGTCTGGTTCTGGGAGTGGGCGGGGCTCGGCGCGCCCGCGTTTGCGTTCCTCGGGCTGGCCTGCGCGCTGGCCGCGCGGGGCGGCACGGTGGGGGAGGAGGACGACGCGAAGGATGTCGCGGCGGCTGCCGCGCCGCCGCGGCTACGCCCGATCGTCGTGCTGCCGGTCGGCGCGGTCCTGGTCCTCGGCGCGCTGGCGATCGCCGGGCCGTGGCTCGCCGAGCGCGACGTCGAGCGCGCCGGCGCGGTCTTCGCCACGAGGCCCATGGAGGCCTACGCGCGTCTGGACCGCGCCTCCGCCCTCGACCCCCTGTCGGACCGTCCGGCGTTGGTGAAGGGGTCGATCGCCCTGCGCTTCGGGGACCTCGTGCGAGCCCGGAGCGCCTTCGGCGACGCCGTCGCCCGCAACGCGCGCGGCCAGTACGCGACGCTGGAGCTGGGCGCGATCGCCGCGGCGCAGGGCCGGCCCGCAGAGGCGCGGCGGCTGCTGGAGCGCGCGGTCGCCCTCGCCCCCCGCGACCCGACCGCGCGCGAGGCGCTCGGCATCGTCAGGACCGGCGGCGTCGTCGACATCGCGGCGCTCAACCAGCGCATCTACCGGGCCGGGAAGAACTTCGCCGGCGCCTGAGGTGC
>JAWVGD010000363.1:0-4672 GCA_033855515.1 Baekduia sp. | reverse complement strand
GACCTGCGCTCGCGCACGCAGCTCGCGAGCCTCATGGCGTCGGAGATGCCGGACTCGCGGGCGGCGTAGGGGCGTCCGGCGCCCTACCGCGTCGGATCCCGCAACAGCTTCCCCCGCGTCCGGCGGCCGACGAGGTCCTCCTGCGCCCGGCGGGCCTCGGCCAGCGGATAGGTCTCGCCCACCACCGCGCGGACCTCGCCGCGCGCGGCCAGGTCGAACAGCTCGGCCAGCGGCTGCTCGAGGTGCTCGCGGCGCTCGAGGTAGTGGAAGAGCCAGAAGCCGATGACCGACTGCGAGCGCTTGAGCAGCCGGCCGGTCCGGACCTCGTTCTGCTCGCGGGAGGAGATCCCGTAGACGACCAGGCGACCCATGTCGGCCATCGCGCGCAGCGCGACGTCGAAGACCTCTCCGCCGGCCATCTCCAGCACCACGTCGACCTCGCGGCCCTCGTTGGCCTCCAGCAACCGCTCGCGCAGGCCGTCGGCCGAGCCGTCGATCGCCGCGTCGGCTCCGAGCTCCAGGCACAGCGCGCGCTTCTCGTCCGAGGACGCCGTCGCGATGACGCGTCCCGCGCCCATCGGCTTGGCCAGCTGCACCGCCAGCGAGCCCACGCCGCCGGCGCCCGACACCACGAGCACGGAATCGCCGGGCGACAGCCGCGCGCAGGTCCGGTACAGATGCCACGCCGTCAGCCCCTGCAGCAGCAGCGCCAGCGCGGTGCCGTCGTCGAGGCCGTCGGGGATCGGGAAGACGCGGTCGGCGGGCGCCAGCGCGTACTCCGCGTAGCCGCCGCCGCCCACGAGCGCGACGACGCGCTCGCCGGTGTCCTCGCGCACGCCTGCGACCTCGGAGCCCGGCACCAGCGGCAGCGACTGCCGCGTGACGTACTGATCCTCGCGCTGATGGGTGTCGGCGAAGTTCATGCCCGCCCGGCTCACCCGGACGAGCACCTGGCCGCCGGCCGGCTCCGGCACCGGCAGCTCCACGAGCTCCAGGACCTCGGGGCCGCCGAACTCCACCTGCTGGATCGCACGCATCGCGCGGCACCCTACCCGCGGATCCTTCTAACCTCCCGCGCCGTATGAGCCTCACTGTCGTCGGATCCATCGCCTACGACGCCGTCAAGACGCCCTTCGGGGAACGCGAGCGCATGCTCGGCGGCGCCGCCACCCACTTCGCCCTCGCCGCGTCGTTCTTCGACGAGGTGCGCCCCGTCGGCCCGGTCGGCGACGACTTCGACGAGGAGTCCTGGCGGATCCTGCGCACGCGCGGGACCGTCACCGACGACGTCGAGCACGTCGCAGGCGGCAAGACGTTCTTCTGGAAGGGCGTCTACTCGTCCAACCTCAACGAGCGCGAGACGCTCGTCACCGACCTCAACGTCTTCGAGTCCTTCGAGCCGAAGCTGTCGCAGGCCTCGCAAGACGCCGACGTGCTGTTCCTGGCCAACATCCAGCCCGACCTTCAGCTCAACGTCCGCAAGCAGTGCACGAAGGCGCGCTTCGTCGCGATGGACTCCATGAACCTGTGGATCGACATCGCCAACGCGTCGCTGCGCAAGGTCATCGGCACCGTCGACTGCCTCATCCTCAACGACGAGGAGCTCGAGCAGGTGACCGAGAAGCCCACGCTGCAGCAGGCGGCCAAGGAGGTCCTGTCCTGGGGCCCGAAGGCCGTCGTGGCCAAGCTGGGCAAGTACGGTGCAGCGCTGTTCACCGGTGACGACTTCTTCGCGCTTCCCGCCTACCCGCTGGCCGAGGTCATCGACCCGACCGGCGCGGGCGACACGTTCGCCGGCGGCTTCGTCGGCTACGTGGCGGCCCACCCCGACGACGCGATCGACCACGACCTCCTGTCGCGTGCCATGGCCTACGGCACGGCGTTGGCGTCGTTCAACGTGGAGGAGTTCGGCACCGAGCGCGTGGAGCGCCTCACCGCCGACGAGATCCAGGCCCGCGTCGCCGGCCTCTCGCGCATGACCGCGTTCTCGGCCGACCCGGTCGCCCTGCGCGCCTAGTACTGGGTCGCGCGGGCCACTGGCAGGACCCACCCTGTCGCGGGGACGTCCGCGCGGGGCGGGGCGGGGCACGGCATCGGCCATATGGCCAGAACGGCGCGAAATGCGCTAGGAACCTCGGCGCGCGCGCCGATCCAAGGGCTGTCTGCTGCGCCCGACGGGCTGCGGACCGTTTCGGCAAGGAGGCCGAATGCCCGCCGTTCCCCGCGCGCTCGCTCTCGCATCCACGCTGTCCCTGGCCGCCTTCACACTGACACCGATTTCCGGTGCTTCGGCCGCGGCGGGCGCCGCCGTGCGCGCGTCCGATGGCCTGGTGGCCAAGCCGGCGCCCCGGGCGACCGGCGCCCCGCGCGCCCGCGCGGCGCAGGCCGGCGCCGAGGACCCGCGCGTCGGCGAGCAGTGGGCGCTGCAAGGCGACGCGCCGATGGGCACCGAGACCGCCTGGCGCCAGACCACCGGCGCCGACGTCACCGTCGCGGTCATCGACTCCGGCGTGGACCTCGGCCATCCCGACCTCGCGCCGAACCTCTGGACCAACCCCGGCGAGGTGCCCGGCAACGGCATCGACGACGACGGCAACGGCTACGTCGACGACGTCCACGGCTACGACTTCGTCGGCGGCGACGGCGATCCGCAGGACGAGAACGGCCACGGTACGCACGTCGCCGGGATCATCGGCGCCCGTGGTGGCAACGGCATCGGCGGCGCCGGCGTCGCGTGGCGCGTGAAGCTGATGGCCGTCCGCGTCCTCGACGCCGACGCCCGCGGCACGACCACCTCGGTCGCCGAAGGGATCCGCTACGCGGTGGCCAACGGCGCCCGCGTCGTCAACCTCAGCCTCGCCGGCCCCTCGCCCACCCCTGAGCTGGAGGACGCCGTCCGCTTCGCCCAGGACCACGGCGTCCTGGTCGTCGTCGCCGCCGGCAACGAGGGCACCGACCTCGCCACCGCCCCCACCTACCCCGCCGCCTACGGCGAGGCCAACGTCCTCGGCGTCGCCGCGACGGCCCAGGACGGAGGGCTCTCCTCGGTCTCGGACTACGGCCCGGGCGCCGACCTCGCCGCCCCCGGCGAGCAGATCCTCTCCACCGCGATCGGCGGCGGCTACGAGTGGCGGACCGGCACGTCGATGGCCGCCCCCGCGGTGACCGGCGCGCTGGTGCTGCTCGCCGCCGCCCGGCCGGACCTCGACGCCGGCGCCCTACGCGACGCACTCCTGGGCACTGCCCGCCACACCGGCCTGCCCGTGCAGGCCGGCGCGCTGGACGCCGGCGCCGCGCTGCATGCGGTGATCGGCCCCGACGCGTGGCGCGCCGCCCCGGCGGCGTCGGCGACGACCACCCCGGCCAAGCGCAGCACGCCAACCAAGAGCGCCGCCAAGCCCACGCTGAGCAAGGCGGCCGCCGCGAAGGCCAAGAAGGCCAAGGCCCACAAGGCCGCGGCCCGCCGGCGCGCCCGCCTGAAGGCCACGCGCGCCCGCGCCGCCCGCGCACGGGCTCGCGCCGCGCGCGCCGCGGCCAGGCGCGCCTGACGAGAACGCCGGCGCGTCCGGCCGCGCACCCCGGCACCGAAAAACGCACACGCGGCGCCGGACCCGGGTAGCCTGCGCAGAGCATGACCTGGGGCCTCATCTGGCTGATGCTGGTGCTCAAGATCCCGGTCGCCGCGCTGCTGTGGATCGTGTGGTGGGCGGTGCACCAGGAGGAAGAGCCGGAGACCGGCGCCGATGGCGACGGCGGCACGAAGGTGCGCCCGCACGGCCACCGTCCGCGCCCGCCGCGACCGCCCCGCTCCCGCGGCCCGCACGGCGTGCCGATGCCCGCGGCACCGCGCCGCGTCCGCACGACGATCGTGCGCTCGCGCGAGCCCCACCGGCACTGAGCACCGCGCCGCGCGCCCTCTGAACCCGCGCCGCGCCTGGGCATGGGAGGATTGCGCCCATGGCCAGCAGCCCGGCATCGGTCCTGTCCGACGGCACCATCCGGCGCCTCCAGGAGGAGGGGCAGATCGTCATCGAGCCCTGGGACCCGCTCATGGTGCAGCCGGCGAGCGTGGACCTGAAGCTCGGGACGTCGTTCCGCGTCTTCCACAACCACCGCATCCAGGTCATCGACCTGGCGGCCCCGCCGCAGGGACTCACCGAGCCCGTCGAGGTCGACACCGACGAGCCGTTCGTCATCCACCCCAACGAGTTCGTGCTCGGCCGCACCGAGGAGCACGTGGAGATGCCCGACGACCTCGTCGCGCGCATCGAGGGCAAGTCGTCGCTCGGGCGCCTCGGCCTCATCGTCCACGCGACCGCCGGCTTCGTCGACCCCGGCTTCGCCGGAACGCTGACGCTGGAGATCACGAACTTCAACAGCGTGCCGATCGTGCTGCGGCCCGGCCTGCCGATCGCGCAGCTGAGCTTCATGACCCTCGACCGCGCGGCCGAGCGCCCCTACGGGCACCCCGACCTGGGCAGCCACTACCAGCGCCAGGTCGACGCGACCGAGTCGCGCTACGAGGGTGGTCCGGCCGCGACCCGATAGAGGTGGTGCGCAGGGCCGTTCCTCGGATAGGGTCAACCGATGCACGCGCTGTTCTCCCTGGTGCTGGCCGCCGACGTCGCTGCCGAGAAGTCCAAGACGGCCTTCTACCTGCTCGGCGGGCTGC
>JAWVGD010000362.1:0-5990 GCA_033855515.1 Baekduia sp. | reverse complement strand
TCGCGATCGACCACGTGGTCGTCTCGACGCCCGACACGGCGCGGACGTTCGAGGCGCTCGAGGCCGCCGGGTTCGAGGTGCGCCGCGTGCGCGACGCGGGCACGCCCGAGCGGCCGCTGCGCCAGGGCTTCCTGCTCTTCACCGACGTGCTCCTGGAGGTCGTCGGCCCGCCGGAGCCCCTCGAGGGCACCGGCGGCGCGCCCGCGGCGTTCTGGGGCGTGACGCTCGTCGCCGGCGACCTCGATGGGGCCGCCCGCGCCTTCGGCGGGCACCTGGGCGCGCCGCGCGACGCGGTTCAGGTGGGCCGGCGGATCGCGGTCGTCGCGCGTGACGCGGGCCTCGGCGCCCGGGTCGCGCTGATGACGCCGCGCGTCGGCTAGGGGAACACCGGCCCAGAGGGCCAGGTTCCCTCGATGCCCGGGAGCACGCGTAAGGAGCGGTGTCGCCAGCCGTTGTTGGTGTGACACCGTTCCCGATGCGCAGTGCAGGAGCGCCACCCGACATGGGGTTTCTGAAGGACATCCGCAACCTCGAGGAGCAGGCCGAGGCGTCGAGGTCGCGCCGAAGCGTTCACGGCCGGCCGGCGGCCGCGACGATCCACGCCGTCCGCGACACGGGCGGGCCGGTCGATGACGACCCCACGGTCGAGCTCGAGCTCTCGGTCGCCCTCGAGGGCGAGACGCCCTATGCCGTCACCCATCGTGAGACCTTGTCCCGCGTCGCCATGGCGGGCCTCCAGCCCGGGGCGACGATCCCCGTGCGGGTCGACCCAAACGACCGGATGTCGTTGATGCTCGGCTGACCCCACTTGGCCGCCGATCTCCGCTGGACCGGGCCGGCGGCCAACGGCGGGCGTCCTCAGCCTCATGAGGCTGGGGGCGTCCCGCCACCTGAAACCGGTGCAACACCCGTCCAGGTCGAGGCGCAGTTCCTCACGGTCGGCCCGAAGGGCCCCGATCGGCACGATGAGTGCCGACCTTCGCCCGCCGCCTGTTGCTGCCCGCCGCCGTCCTGGCGGCGCTCGTCCTGCCCGCGCCGGCCCTCGCCGCGTGCACCCGGACCGGGGCCGCGCCGTCCAGCTCCGAGGCGGTCGCCGCCACGCTGTGCCTGCTCAACGCGCAGCGCGCCGCCCACGGCCTCCCGGCGCTGACCGAGGTCTCGACGCTCGACCGCGCGGCCGGCGCGTATGCCGGCGACATGGTCGCGCGTCGCTTCTTCGACCACGTGTCGCCCGGCGGCGGGACGATGATGGATCGCATCAAGGCGTCCGGGTGGCTCTCGGCTCCCGGGGGCTGGAGCGCCGGCGAGAACATCGCCTGGGGCTCGGGCGACCTCGGCACGCCGGCGAGGATCGTCGACGGCTGGATGCACAGCGCCCCGCACCGCGCGAACATCCTCAACAAGTCGTTCGCCGAGATCGGCATCGGCATCGCTGCCGGCGCACCGCAGGCGGGCGTCAGCGGATCGGCCGGCACGTACGTCACCGACTTCGCCTCCCGCGGTGCCGCGAGCGCCGCGGCGACGTCGCCGACCAGCTCGGCGAAGCCGAAGCCCGCCGTCGCGCGCTGCGCCTCCAAGGCGTCGGTGCACACGCGCAAGGCGCAGCGCCGCTGCGCCACGCGGCGCTAACGCTCGTCGTCGAGCGCCGTCGCCAGCCGGACGACGGCGTGCTCCTGTGCGGCATAGGCAGCGTGCAGGGCGGCCAACGCGCCGGCCGCCTCGAGCTCCGTGGGGGCGGGGGCGACGTCCAGGTCGGCCACGATCTCCTCGCGCAGCGCCCGGCCGCCGATGGCCTCGGCCAATTGCGCCAGGACGGCCGCGCGGACGCGAGCGCCGTCGGCGAACGCGGCCAGGACGGTGTCGGGCGTCAACGGCGCGCGACCGAAGACGCGGCCGTGCAGGACGGCGGCGTTGGCCTGATGGCCGCGGGCCTGCTCGGCGGCCAGTTCGTCGGCGACCCCTGCGAGCGCGGCGAGATGCTCGATGGCCTGGGCGATCCCGGTCGCGTCGACCGGCAGGGACGCCCGCATCGGCTCCGAGAGCTGCTCCAGCAGCGCGGCGCGCTCGGCGCGCGCGCCCGAGAGGATGGCTTCGACCTCCTGGCGCTGGGTCGGCGGCATGCCTCCACGGTACGCGGCGCGTCAGGCCCTACGGTCGACTCCGAGCGCCGTGGGCGACCTCGCCGTCATCGGACGCACCGTGGCCGCGCCTGGCGCGCCAGCCCCGCCGGGCCCTACAGCCCCGCCGGATGCCGCACCGTGTAGCCCGCCGACGACCGGTCGTCGGCCTGCCAGCGCGAGCCCGAGCCCGAGCGGCCCGACGTGTCGAAGCGACGTCCGTCGATGACCATGAAGGCGTGACCGGGGTTCGCGTAGATCGTGACGTGCCGGCCGGGACCGGGGGAGCCATAACTCATGAGCTCGCTGGAGTCCATCGGGCGCGAGAGGCGGCCCATCGCGTGCAACACGTAGGACACCGAGCCCGAGCAGTCATAGCCGGAGGCGTTGAAGCTGCCGTGGCCGCCGCCGTAGATGTAGGGCAGGCGGGCGATCCGGTCGCCCGCGGCGACCGCGCGCCGCAGCAGGACCACGTGGCGCGGGACGGTGCGGCGCACGGCACCGGCGCTGCTCAGGTGCGCGCGCTTGAGCACCGGATGGCGGCCGCGGACCCCGAGGGCCTGCCACGTGCCCGGCCCGACGATGCCGTCGGCGGCGAGCCCATGGGCGCGTTGAAAGCGCTTGACCGCGCGCGAGGTTCCGGGTCCGAACACGCCGTCGGCGCCGACGCCGAGGCGGCGCTGCAGCAGCCGGACCGATGCGCCGCGGGTCGCGACCCGCACGCTGCCCGACGACACCGACGCCGCCGAGGAGCGCTGCGCGCGCCGCGAGCGGCGGATCATGCTCCAGGTGGCGGCGCCGACGATCCCGTCGGCATGGAGATGGTGGCGGCGCTGGAAGCGCTTGACCGCGCGCAGCGTGCCCTTGCCGAAGACGCCGTCGGCGGGACGGACGTGCAGGTCGCGCTGGAGCGCCTTGACGCGGGCGCCGTGGGCGCCGTGCTTGAGGGGCTTGGCCGAGGCGGGGGAGGCGGCTGCGGACAGGGCGACGAGCGTCGCGGCGAGCAGCGCCATGAGCAGGCGAGAGACGGTTCGGGGCATGTGGTGGCGCGCCTACGAGGTCAGCTGTCGGGCTCGCACCGCGGAAAGCGGCGCTACGTCGTCATCCGGACGATCGATTCGCCCCGGCGGCCGGTCGCGGCCGCAGTGGGTCCCCCGTCCGTTCGCGAGCGAACGGTTCGGCGCTCCGTCGTTCTACCAGCCAAAATCCCTGCAAGTTGCAAGAACGCTTGCAGGGCACGCAGCTGCAACGGCGCGTTCAGACGCGTTCAGACGCCGACGCGGTCCATCTTGCGCGTGGCCAGCGCGCCGAGGACCACCAGCAGCCCCGCGACCGCGCCCAGCGCGGGCAGCATCGTGCCCCATGTGACGTGGCTGACGAACCCCTCGCGCACGCCCTCGAGCACGAGCGTCACCGGGTTGATCGTGGCGAGCACCTTCAGCCACGGAGCCAGCAGCTCCTTGGGCGCGTAGGCGGTGGAGAACAGCACGAGGCTGAAGCCGACCGACTGCATGAGCGGCGCGGCCTGCTGGGTCCGGAAGCGCAGCGCCACGAGCACGGCGTAGAACGCCATCGCGGTCGCCAGCCCCATCACCAGCAGCGCGTCGAGCAGGAGCGTCCCGACGCCCGGGAAGCCGACGCCGAGCGCGAACGCGACCGTCAGCAGCAACGTCGCGGGCAGCAGCGCCCGGATGGCGGCCGAGGCCACGATGCCGATGAGGATCGTGATGCGGGGCGCGGGGCAGACCATCAACCGGTCAAACCAGCCGCGCTCGATGTCGCGGGCGAGGTTGACCCCCGTCGCCGCGCCCGTGAACGTGGCGCCCTGCAGCAGCCCGACGGGGACGACGAACGTCCGGAAGTCCGTGGCGTCGAAGCCCGGCAGGTGCGCGGCCTGGCCGAAGACGCCGCTGAGCCCGACGAGGAAGATCGTCGGCGCCAGCACGCCGGGGACCGCGGCGCCCGGCACGCGCGTCAGCTCGTTGAGCGCCCGCGCGACCAGCGCGCGGATCGTCGCGACGTTGGCGGTCACGCGTCGCCCAGCCTTCCGCGCAGCGCGACGACGGCGAGCGCCCCGAACAGCAACGTGATGCCGCCCGCCGCGCCGAGGCCCTCGAGGACCGGGGCGGCCGACGCCGAGGAGATGATCGGGTCGCGCATCCCGTCGGCGATGTAGCTCAAGGGGTTGTAGGTCGCCACCCAGCTCGCGGGCGCCTGCAGGAGCGCGCGCGGGAACCACGCGCTGGAGACGAACAGGACGACGAACACGATCGGGAAGATCCCCTGCACCGTGGAGGCGTTGCGCGCCCGCAGCGCGATCAGCACACCGAGGGCGGCGAAGCCCGTCCCGGCCAGGATCCCGATCAGCAGGACCAGGACCGCTCCGCCGGCGCCGCCCTCGATCCTGGCACCGAACACGAGGCCGAGCACCAGGAACCAGACGACCTGCGCAGCGGCGATCGCCGCGCCCGCCAGGAGCCGGCCGAGCACGATCGTCACGCGCGGGATGGGCGAGGCCACGAGCCGGTCGAAGAACCCGCCCTCGATCTCCAGGGCGGTCGCGATGCCCTGCATCACGCCCCCGAGCATGAGCGACTGCGTGATCGCGCCGGCGAGCTGGAAGTCGAGGAAGCCGTGGACGTGGGGGAACCCGGGCAGGTTGGTGCTGCGGTGCAGCCCGCCGGTGTTGACGGCGAGGAACAGCGTCGGCATGAGCACCAGCGGCGCCAGGAACTGCGGGCGCCGCAGCGCGTTGCGCAGCGTCCGGCGCGCCAGCGCGATCGACGGCGCCAGCAACGTGGTCGATGCCGCGGTCATGCCGCCGGCGCGGGGGCGCCGGCCTCCGTGTCCTCCTCGGCACCCTCCAGGTGGTGGCCGGTCCGCGCGACGAACACGTCGTCCAGCGTCGGGCGGACGAGCTCGATGCCCTCGGCGATCAGGCCGCCCTCGTCCAGGGCCCGCACCACCGGGGCGATCGCGGCGGCGCCCTCGACGACCTCCACCGAGATGTGTGCCACGGCACCGGCGACCCGCGGGCGCACGGCGCCGAACGGCGCGAGCGCCCGTCGCGCCGCCTCGACGTCGGGCGCGGCGCCGCCGAGCGTGATGTCCAGGTGCGGCGAGCCGACCTCGGCCTTCAGCGCCTCCGGCGTGCCCTCGGCCACGAGCGACCCGTTCTCGATGATCCCGACGCGGTCGGCGAGCTGGTCGGCCTCCTCGAGGTACTGCGTGGTCAGGAAGACGGTCGTGCCCTCGTCACGCAGGCGCCGGACCTCGTCCCACAGCGTCATCCGCGACGTCGGGTCCAGGCCCGTCGTGGGCTCGTCGAGGAACAGCACCTCGGGCGCGTGGATGAGCGCCATCGCCAAGTCCAGCCGGCGCCGCATCCCACCGGAGTACGTGCCCACCCGGCGCTCGGCGGCCTGCGCGAGGCCGACGCGCTCGATGAGCTCATCGGCGCGCTCGGCGACCGCGCGCCGCGGGATGCCGTGGAGCGTCGCCTGGAGCTCCATCAGCTCGCGACCGGTCATCAGGAGGTCCAGCGCCGCCTCCTGCAGCGCGACGCCGATCCGGCGCCGGACCTCGCCGGGCTGGGCCGCGACGTCGAACCCCGCGATCGTCGCGCGCCCGCCCGTGGGACGCAGCAGCGTCACGAGCATCCGCACCGTCGTGGTCTTCCCGGCGCCGTTGGGCCCGAGGAAGCCGTACACCTCGCCCGGCGCGACCGCGAGGTCGATGCCCCGGACCGCTTTGAGGCCTCCGGCGAACGCGCGCTGGAGGTCGACGGTCTCGATGGCGGGGCGCAACACCGCGCGCATCCTACGGCCCCTTGCGGGTATCAGCAGAAGTGATGGAACTCGACGACACCCAGCG
>JAWVGD010000361.1:0-8057 GCA_033855515.1 Baekduia sp. | reverse complement strand
GCGTGCAGAGCTTCGCCGACAACAACGACTGGGCGCGCTCCATCGCGGAGGCCTGCGTGAAGTGCACGACGTAGATCGGCGCCTGATCGGCGGCAACCAGCTCCTCCAGCAGCTCGTGCAGCGGCTCCACCGACCAGGAGTAGGTCAGCGGAACCGGCCGCTCGGCGTCGTCGATCAGCGCCGTCTCCCGGCCGGTCCTGCGCGTCAGGTCGGTGGCGATCTCGGTCACGTCGCCGAGGGTGGCCGACATGAGCAGGAACTGCGCCTGCGGCAGGCACAGCAGCGGCACCTGCCATGCCCAGCCGCGCTGGCCGTCGGCGTAGTAGTGGAACTCATCCATCACGACCTGGCCGACGTCCGCCCCGGCGCCTTGTCGCAGCGCGATGTTCGCCAGGACCTCGGCGGTGCAGCAGATGATCGGCGCATCGGCGTTGACCGACGCGTCGCCGGTCAGCATGCCCACGTTCTCGGCGCCGAAGATCTCGCAGAGGGCGAAGAACTTCTCGGAGACCAGCGCCTTGATCGGGGCCGTGTAGAAGGTGACGCGGCGCTGTGCGAGGGCGGCGAAGTGCGCGGCGACGGCGACCATCGACTTCCCGGAGCCGGTCGGCGTGGCCAGCACGACGTTGTTGCCGTCGAACAGCTCGATCGCCGCCTCCTCCTGATGCGGGTAGAGGCTCAGGCCCTGCTGGGTCGTCCAGCCGGTGAAGGCGTCATACAGCGCGTCGGCGCTGTGCTGGGTGGGAAGGGCGTCGACCAGGCTCATACGTCGCCCCGCCACGCTAGCGGCTGCGCCGATCAGTCCACCGTCGGACCTCGCCGCAGCGCGACGCTCAACACTGAGAGCATCATGGTGGGCCGGTCTCACCGACCCACGAGGAGGCTCCCATGCCGCTGCTCGGGCATGCCGTCATGCACCCGTCCACCGTCCGCGGGCGGATGCGCATGGGGGCGGCCGTCGCGTTGTGCGGCTGCGTCGGAGCGTCGGCAGCGGCCGCCACGTCCCAGGAAGGGCGGCGATCAGGGAGTGCCGGCCTGGCCGCCGTCACGCCGGTGCAGCAGGGCGGAACGCTGACGGTGCTGTCGGCCGGAGATGTCGACACGATCGATCCCGGGGTGACCTACTACACCTTCGGGGCCATGGTCGCCGCCGCCACCCAGCGGTCCGTGCTGGGCGCTCGGCCCGATCAGCCCGGCGCGCTCGTGCCGGATCTCGCCGCCGCGCCGCCGGAGGTCTCGGCGGACGGTCTGGCAGTGACCGTCCATGTCCGTCCCGGAGTCCGCTTCTCTCCGCCCGTCAACCGCGAGGTGACCTCGCGCGACGTCAAGTACGCGATCGAGCGTGGCTTCTTCCGAAGCGTCGGCAATGCTTATGCCGAGTCGTACTTCGGCGACCTGATCGGCGCGCGCGCCGGGGTGTCTCCGGGGACCACGATCGCCGGCCTCGAGACGCCCGACGACCTGACGCTGGTCCTGCGGCTGTCCAGGCCGCGCGGCGGCTTCCTGGTCGGCGCCCTGGTCCTGCCGCTGTCCGCGCCGGTGCCCCAGGACTATGCCGCGCAATTCGACGCGCCGAAGACGTCGACGTACGCGGTCCATCAGGTCGCCACCGGCCCGTACATGATCGCCAACGATCCGCAGGGCCGTACGGTCGGATATCGCCCGGGGCGGAGCATCCAGCTCGTCCGCAACCCCAACTGGGTCGCCGCAACGGACTTCCGGCCCGCCGCTCTCGACGCGGTGCAGATCAGCGAGGGCCACCCCGACCTCGTCAAGACCTCCCGGACGATCGTCGCCGGACAGCGGATGGTCTCGGGAGACTTCTCCGCGCCACGCCCCGTGCTGCGCCGTGACCTTCCCGCTCACCGTGCGCAGTTCACCGCCACCTCCGGTGGTGGCACCAACTACATGCCCATGAACACCCGCCTCAGGCCGTTTGACGACATCAACGTCCGCCGCGCCGTCGTCGCAGGCTTCGATCGCGCCGGGATGCTTCGCACCCTCGGCGGCCGCCTCGCCGGGCAGGTCGCCAACCACTACATCCCGCCCGGCATGCCGGGCTTCGCCGAGGCGGGCGGCACGAAGGGCACGGGCTCTCCCCTCTACGCCACGCCGCAAGGGGACCGCAAGCTCGCAGCCAGATACCTGCGGCGGGCGGGCTACGCCTCGGGCCGCTACACCGGCAACCGCGTCATCACCGCGGTGAGCTCCGTCGACAGCACCGGAGCGGCCGTCGGGCGCTCGGCGCAGCGCAGCCTGCAGCGCCTCGGCTTCCGGGTGCGCCTGCGCCTGACGAGCGTCGACCGGATGTTCCGGGTCTGCGCGGAGCCGGCACAGAAGATCCACGTCTGCCCGTTCCTCGGGTGGTTCCGCGACTTCCCGGATCCGGAGACCATCATCGACCCACTGTTCAGCGGCCGCAACATCCACGCGCACGGCAACAACAACTTCGCGCAGCTCGACGAACCAGCGGTCAACCGTGCGATCGAGGCGGCCAAGGCGCTCGTCGATCCCCAGGCGCGCGCCAAGGCATGGGCGGCGATCGATCGCCAGGTCGTCGATCTGGCGCCGGCGGTGCCGCTGTTCTGGCCGAAGGCGGTGTCCGTCCGCTCGGCCGACGTCCAGGCCGCTCCGAGCTGGCTCTACGGAGGAACCTGGGATCTCGGCTTCAGCGGCCTGACCGGATGATGACGGCGCCGCGGCCGGCGCCGTCGATGCCGCGCTAACGGGCGGTGCCGGAGCTCAGCAATCCAGCGGAGCTGAGGCCGGCGGCGTGCGCGTAGGGCCGGTCGCCGGCCGCGGCGCCGTCGCATGCGCGCCTGATCTGGAACTCGGCGTCGAGGACGGCCTCTTCGCGGGAGAGCCGGTGGGCACGCAGACCCTCCCCGGCGACCATCGCCCTCGCCTGCTCGCGGAACGCCCCGGTCGTGTCACGCATGTGCCCGCACGTGTATCCGGCCGCGCCGCTGGTGATCGCACCGCAGCCCCCCGAAGCGACAGCCAGGCCTCCCACCAGTGCGGCGAGCATGCGTCGGCGCATGGCCTCAGCGTGCCGCCTCCACGGCAGGCCACGGCCGCGACACGGGCCGTTCGGCACCGGAGGTGTCCAGCAGCAGGCGGCCGGCGGTCTCCGGCGCCCAAAGCTGGCAGATCACGGCCCCTGCGACGCAGAACGCCGCACCCACGAGCATGCTCGGGCCGACGCCGACGGTGTCGAGCCCGAGCGGCAGCAGGAACGTGCCCAGCGCTGCGCCGATCCGGCTCGCGGCGGCGCCCACCCCGACCGCCGTGGTGCGGAGATCGGTCGGGAACAGCTCGCTCGGGTAGGGGCCTGTCATGGTCCCGCCGATCGCGTTGAAGAATCCGAACGTGACGAAGCAGGCGATGACGAGCGCCACCGGCCCGGCCGGCCACAGCCCGACGATGGCCAGCGCCGCCGCGCACACCCAGAACGGGACGATCAGCAGCTGGCGCCGCCCCCGGCGGTCCATGAGCGCCACGCCGGCCAGCGCGCCCACGACCGCCATCGCGTTGGTGGCGATCGTCGCCGCCTGCCCGTTGAGGCTCAGCGCGCCGAACACCTTCGGCGCGAACGTGACGATCGCGAAGTAGGGGGCGACGTTGCACGCCCAGAAGGCGCAGACCAGCAGCGTGCGCCGGCGGTAGGCGGGCGACAGCAGGTCGCGGACACGGCTGTGCCCGGCGGGCTCGCCGGCGAACTCGCGGTCGAAGTGCGCCTGGTCTCCGAGATGGTCCAGGGCGACCGTGCGCGCCTCGGCCCGGCGCCCTTGGCTCATCAACCACCGCGGCGACTCGGGCATGCCTGCGCGCAGGATCAGGGTGATCACGGCCGGCACCGCGCAGGTCGCCATGATCCAACGCCAGCCGATGTCCAGCACGTCGAGCAGCACGTAGCCGGCGAGCACCGAGACCAGGAACCCGATGTACCACGCCGCGATCAGCCACGCGCTGAGGCGTCCGCGTCGCCCCGCGGGGGCGAACTCCGCCAGCAGCGGTGAGCCGATCGCATATTCGGCCCCGATCGCCATTCCGAGCACGATCCGGACCACGAAGAGCTCCTCAACGTTCTGCACCAATCCCTGCGCGACGCCGAGGATCACGAAGCACACGATGTTGACCATGAACGGCCGGCGGCGGCCGAAGCGGGCCGTCACACGACCGAACAGTGGCGCGCCGACGAAGATCCCGATGAGCGACGACGCGCCGATCAGGCCCGCCCACACGGGCGAGACGTCGAGGTCCTGGCTGATCGACAGCAGGACGACGCTGATGATCCCGAGGTCGTAGCCGTCCAGGCCCTCGCCGCAGGCGGTGGCGAGCGTCACCCGCCGCAGGAACCGGCGCCGGCTGCGGTCAGGTTGGATCTCGGTCTCGGTCTGGGTCGTGCTGGACGCCGGCATGGTCCGGTCCGCCTCCCGCGCGGGGCCTTGTTGCTGCGATAGGCCGCCCGCCGTACCGGACGAGGCATCACGTCCGGCGCCGATCCGGGATGCCCCTTAGGGCGAAGGCGGGCACGGCCGGCGGTCCCGGTAACCCAAGCCGTACGACGTCCGAGCCACGGCCGGACTCGTGCTCAGCGATGCGCGGCGGCGGGGTGCGCCACGGTCAGCAGACGATCGCGGAGCTCGCGCGGGAGCTGCGAGAGCATGTCGTGCAGCTCCTTGCGCCCCTCGCGTCGCGCCAGCGCGGCGACGACCGCGGCCGCGTGACGCTCGGCGGTCTCGGGGTCGGCGCCTTCGCGCTCGGCGACGCGCCGGAAGAACTCGTCCGGCCCGAACGGCTCCGGGTCACGCGGCTGGGCGATGAGCTGCCCGAGCGAGTCCGGCAGATGACGGGCGAGGTCCCTGCCCTCGCCCTCCGAGATCCGTTCCCCGAGCGTCGTGAGCGTCGCGATCGTCGCGCGCTCCGCCACTTCGCCATCGACGCCGGCGAGCTGCGCCACGCTCCTCGTGAACGCCTCGTGGTCG
Organism: Baekduia sp.; assembly: GCA_033855515.1. GTDB lineage: Bacteria > Actinomycetota > Thermoleophilia > Solirubrobacterales > Solirubrobacteraceae > Baekduia. The sequence continues at coordinate 3,069 of JAWVGD010000361.1, read as the reverse complement.
GACGGCGGGACCTCGACGTGCCTGCGCTTGTGCTTCTGCTTGCCGAGCTGCTCGACGGCGCGGCGCGCGACCTCGCCGCTCGATGCCGGGTTCTGCCCGGTGACGACGTTGCCGTCGACCACCGAGAAGGGCTGCCACGCCGGTCCCTGCTCCAGGGACGCGCCCGCCTCGCGCATCCGGTCCTCGAGGAGCCACGACGCGCGGTCGGCGAGCCCGGCCTGCGTCTCCTCCTCGTTGGTGAAGCCCGACAGGTTGCGGCCGGCGAACGCCCACGCACCGTCCGGCCGCATCGCCGACAGGAGCGCCGCCGGACCGTGGCACACCGACGCGACGACCTTGTCGTCGTCGAGCATCGAGACCAGCAAGGCCCCCAGGCCGGGCGAGATCGCCAGATCCTCCATGGGGCCGTGTCCGCCGGGGATGAAGACGGCGTCGTAGTCCGCTGCGGCGACGTCCTCCAGTGGCACCGTCGTCCCGAGCAGTCCGCTGCGGGTCTCGAGCGCGCGGCGCAGCGCCGCGGCCGCGTCCTCGCCGCCGACCATGTCGGGGCTCAGGCTGGCCTCGTCGACCGTCGGCGGCGCCCCGCCGGGTGTGGCGATCGTCACCTCCAGGCCCGCCTCCTCGAAGACGTCCATCGGCGTGAGGAACTCCTCGGCCCAGAACCCGGTCGGGTGCTCGGTGCCGTCATCCAGCGTCCAGTGGTCCGAGCCGGTCATCACCAGCAGCATCGAAGGCATCGACTACGCCGGTAGGCCACAGCGGCCCGGCGCAACATCCGGGCATGACTTCGTCGGCGCCGCACGCTGGGACAAGCGGTCGGTGCGGTGTTTTCGAGCTCCACGCCAAGGGGAGCCCTCGGACATGGAAATCCCCAAGGACAAGATCATCGAGCTGATCCGCCAGCGCGCCGGCGACGACAAAGCCGACCAGGCCGGGAACGAGCTTCCCGACCAGGTCGACCCCGAAAAGCACGCCGACCTGCTGTCGAAGTTCGGCATCGACCCCAAGGATCTGCTCGGCGGCGGGTTGGGAGACGCGGCCGGCAAGCTGGGGCTCTGACCGCCACTCCTCACGGCGTCCCCGTCGATCACACGCCGCGGTTGCCGGTCGAGACGGCCGGGAGCCCGTGGAGCCATCCGTTCTCGGTGGTCGCCGTCGTCGCGCGTCACCCTCCCGTCAGTCCGCGTTGGTCAGGTCCAAGCCCTTGCGGATCGTCACCGCGAGGCTCTGGGGGTCGCCCACGGCGAGCATGTGAGCGAAGTAGAGCTGAGGATGCTCGTCGGTCTCCTGGTTGTAGAGGCAGCCGATCTCGAAGCCGGCGGCACGCATGCGGCGGACGACCGGCTCGACCTCGGAGGCGGTCATCGAGAAGTCCGGAGCGGCCGCGGCCTTCGTGCCCTTGGCGTCGAGCGGGAGGAACTCGATGTTGGTGGAGATGTTGGCCTCGGGGCTGACCTGGACGTTGTCGATGATGATCCGGTCGCTGCGGCTGACGCTGATGGTCACCACGCCGTCATCGCCGATCTCGCTGGAGCCGTGCAGGGTCTTGGCCAGCTTGCCGTGATCCAGAGGCGTTGTCGGCTTCGCCGGGGGCTTCTGGGGCAGCGGCGTCGAGGTGGCCGCCAGCACCCCGCGCACGGCATGGGCCAGGGTGCGGGGCTTCCCGACGCCACGGAAGTGGATGAACCAGACCATCGGGTCGAGATCGAAGTAGTGCTGGTGCATGGCCTGGAAGGTCAGGCCGTTCTTGTGGATGGCGTCGATGACCGGGTTGAGCTCGGCCGCCTTCAGCGCGAGATCGCCGTTGAAGAACGCCAAGTCGGTCCCCAGCGGCTGGAACGTCAGGTCGCCGTTGACCTCGAAGGACGGCGGGAACGTGACGCCCATCGGGCCCTTGACCGGGCCGACGTCCTTGCGGTCGATGGTGATGTCCAGCACCCCGGCGCTCACCGACCCTTCGGCGCCGATGATGCTCTGGATCGCCCCGACCGGCAGGGTTCCGCTGCGGTGATAGAGGGCCGCGTGCGCCGATGCCGCGCCGGCTGCGCTCCGCGGAAGCACGAGTCCGGCGAGCGACGCGCCGCCGAGCGTCAGCGCCCGGCGCCTGGTGAGATGATCGAGGCGAGCCATGTCGTCGATGTCGCCGCTCTGGCCTGGCGCCGAAACCCTCGCTGTCCGCTGCCCGATGCGGTCTACCCCGATCGGGGGATGCCGCGCAGCGCGTTCCGCTCTAGCCTTCCGAGCGGTCCGGCTTCCTTAGGCGGTGTCGGACCCTTCGCGGCCCTCGTGCGATTCATCCCCGCACGAGGGTCGTCGTCGTTCTGGCGCCGGCCGGCCGCCGACAACCTCGAGATCGCGGGGCGCTCCAGCGGTCCGGGTCACCTTGCCCTCGCATATGAGGGGAAAGGTGACCCAGACCGGCGAGTCCGGGAAGTAACGCACGCGGCCGGCCGGCCGGCTATCGCGGGACCGAGACCGTGAGGACCGCGGCGCTCATGGGCGCCAGCCCCACGCGGGCGTGCCCTCGCACGACCGTGACCGGGGTGACGGCCTGCGGACCGTCGGGGACCAGGCGTCCGTTGCGATCGACCAGCACGCGCCCATCGATCGCCATCCGGTGATGGCCCAGGGCGTCCCGCGCCGGGGTCATGCGCGACAGCGTCGCCGGGCCGGCCGTCGGCGGGACGGCGACCCGCGCAACGGCGCTGCGCCGCGCATCGACGTTCTCGACGAGGATCCGCAGGACCCCGCCCGAGCCCCGGATCGCCCACGCCGGCGTCCCGGCCGGCGAGACCCGCAGCGGCAGCAGGTGCGCCCCATCGCCGAGCGCACGATGGAGGAACACGAGCCCGTCGAAGACCGTCCCGGGCTCGAGCCGTGGAGTGCCATCCGGCGCCCGTGTCACCCGGAACGGGTCATACACCGACGCCGACGCGTGCACATCGAGCCGGCGGACGCCGGCGTGCGCGGCCGCCAGCAGGAACGCGGGCGTCCACAGGCCGGCCGCCGGGCCGTCGCTGACGCCGCGCGCACCGCGACAGGCAACGGAGTTGGTCTCCGAGACGACGA
>JAWVGD010000360.1:0-5904 GCA_033855515.1 Baekduia sp. | reverse complement strand
TGGGGTTGACGCCGTCGGCCAGCACGCGCATCCCCTCGCGGATGAGCGACTGCGCCAGAAGCGTGGCGGTGGTCGTGCCGTCGCCGGTGAGCTCCGACGTCTTGTCGGCGACCTCGCGCACGAGCTGCGCGCCCATGTTGGCGAACTGGTCTGCCAGCTCGACCTCGCGGGCGATCGTCACGCCGTCGTTGGTGATCGTCGGCGCGCCGGTGAGCCGCTCGAGCACGACGTTGCGGCCCTTGGGGCCGAGCGTCACCTTGACCGTGTCGGCCAGCTGGTCGACCCCGACCTGCAGCCGGCGGCGCGCGTCGTCGTTGAAGTAGATGATCTTGCCCATGGTGGTGGTGCTCTCCTGTCAGGCGGCGCCGTCGGCGACGAGGATGCCCCGGCCCTGCAGGCGCCCGTGGTCGAGATCGGCCATGGCATCGTTGATGGCGTCGAGCGGGTAGGCGCTCGTGTGCAGGGTGACCCGGCCCTGCGCCGTGAGGGTCATCAGCTCCGCGAGGTCGTTGTAGGACCCGACGAGGTTCCCGATGAAGTTGATCTCGCGCGAGATGATGTCGATGGTCGGCACGTTGATGTTCTCGCCGTAGCCGATGACGAAGTAGGACCCCGCGTTGCGCAGCATCTCGACGCCCTCCTGGGTCACGCCGTGCTCGCCGACGAAGTCGATGACGGCCTCGACGCCGGCGCCGTCGGTCATCTCGAGGATCGTGTCGACCTGCTTGCCGTCGGCCGCGACGGTGGTGTCGGCGCCGATCTCGCCGGCCAGCGCGCGGGCCTTCTCGGACGGGTCGATGACGATGATCTCGGCGGCGGTCATCGCCTTCAGGCACTGGATGCCGATGTGGCCCAGGCCCCCGGCGCCGATGACGACGGCGCGCGACCCCGGGTACAGGATGCTCGCCGCCTTCTTGACCGCGTGGTAGGCCGTGAGGCCCGCGTCGGCCAGCGCGGCGATGTCCTTGGGGTGCAGCGTCGGCTCGAGCTTGACGGCCGAGCGAGCCGTCGTCTTGATCAGCTCGGCGAACCCGCCGTCGACCGAGATCCCAGGGAACAGGTTGTTGTAGCAGTGCACGTCGTCGCCGGCGCGGCAGGCGCGGCAGAGCCCGCAGGTGACGAGCGGGTGGAGAATCACCGTGTCGCCGACCTCCACGTTCGTGACGGCCGAGCCGATCTCGTGGACCCAGCCCGCGTTCTCGTGGCCGGGGACGTAGGGCAGCTCGACGCCGGACTTCTCGGCCCACTGCCCCTCCTGGATGTGGAGGTCGGTACGGCAGAGCCCGGCACCGCCGAGGCGCACGATCACATCGTGCGGGCCCGTGATCTCGGGCTTGGCGATCTGCTCGACGCGCAGCGGCTCCCGATACTCGTGCAGGCGGGCGGCGATCATGCGACGGCTCCTTCTTCGGTCGGGTCGTGGACGCCGTAGCGGACGCGCAGCAGCGACCGGCACAGGCCGCCGTTGCTCTCGAGGCTGAGCCCCACGAGGTGCGCGCGGCGCAGCCACAGCCGCAGGTCGGCGGCGGGGATCGCGGCGCCGTCGCCGGCGATCAGCGCCGGGTCCGCGGAGCCATGCGGCAGGCCCAGCGTGCGGCGAAGCTGCAGACAGCGCTCCGCGTCGGGGCCGCCGGGGAGCTCGGCGACCGACAGCGCGACCGCCGCCTCCGCGTCGAGCCCGTTGCTCATCAGCACCTCGCAGACGCGGCCCTGGCGCGCCAGCAGGGCCTTGCGCTGGAACAGCTCGCGTAGCGCGTCGAGGCTGCCGGCGGTCTCGCCGGGGAAGGCCCCGTCGAAGCCCGCCTGCCCATCCACGGCGGCGTTGATCTCGTCCCCGGTGTAGTGGTCGTCGAGCACGACCCGGACCGCGCCCACGTCCGGCAGCGCGGCGACGGCGTCACGGGCGTCGGCGGCCATGAGGTAGGCGAAGTTCGGGGCGCACTGCGACGTGGGCAGACGCAGGTGCACCTCGACGTCGCCGGACGCCGACACGACGCAGGAGCCGACGAAGCCCAGCGTGGTGATCGGCTCGTCGAGCTCGGGGTCGATGACGGCGTCCAGCGCCGAGAGCACCTGCGCCCTGATGATCACGCGGCGCCCTCCACGAGCTGCGCGGCGTTGGGGTCGGCCGGCGCCGCGTCGGGGAGCCGGAGGTTCGGCGGGACGTCGATGCCGTACAGGCGCGCGGCGTTCAGGCCGAGGACCTTCTTCTTGGCCTCCGTGGTCCAGCGCGGGTAGTCCGAGAACGACTCGTCGGGGTAGTCCCAGTCGACCAGGCCCTCGATCTGCCACTTGGGCTCCCAGATGCCGTAGTCGCTGCCGAACAGCATCTTGTCCTCGCCGACCCAGAACAGCAGCTCGCCCATGACCTTGGCGAAGAACCGCGGGCGGGCGTGCATCAGACCGCCGACGACGACCGACAGGCCGGCGTAGACGTTGGGCTCCTGCGTCGCCATGAAGCAGAAGTCCTCGATGCGCGGCAGCCCGACGTGCTCGACGACGAAGTTGAGCTCCGGGTAGGTCGTCGCCGCGTGATCGACGTCGGCGATGTCGAAGCCGTCCTTGTCCAGCGGCCAGATCGTCGGGCCCTTGTGCACGTGGATGTTCTTGATCCCGAGCTCCATGCAGAGCTCGAAGAACGGCACGGTCTCAGGGTCCTTCAGCGTCCAGCCGCGGGAGCTGCCGAACCACTCCGCGGTGTAGAGCTTGACTCCCTGCAGGTTGTAGCGAGCGTGGTCCTCGCGGAGCTGACGCAGTCCGTCCTCGCCCTCCCGCGGATCCCAGCGACCGTTGACGCGCAGCTTTCCCGGGAAGCGCTCCAGCAGCGAGGCGTTCTTGGTGATGTCGTTGAACCCCTCGGTGTACCACTGCCGCAGATAGGTCGACTGGCAGATCGCCTGGTCGACGTAGCCGTCGGTGAAGATGTCCTTCTCGAGGTCGTCGGCCGAGTACTTCATGAAGTGCTCGATCGTCCAGTGCGTCGCGGGCGGCCCCAGCCCCTGGTAGGCATGGAAGCACTCGATCCAGCCCTTGGCGTACTGCTCCTGGCCCTTGACCCAGTTCTCCGGGCTGGCGTCCCAGAAGTGCAGGTGGCTGTCGACGATGAAGTACTGCTCTCCGTCCTTGGCGTACATGACTAGGCCTCCTTGACAGGCTCGAGGTCGAAGCCGATGTACTCGGCCGCGTCCTCGGGGTTGGCGAACATCAGCACCCGGTCGTCCAGCACCACCATGCGGCCGTAGTGCGTGGACATGATCTCCTCGAAGTCGTCCTGGCCGAAGTCGGGCCAGCCGAGCGCGTCGGCGATCTCCTCGAAGTCGAATTCGATCGTGTTGATGCCGTCGACGCGGATCATCGACGGGAGCTCTCGGATGGTGATGTCCTTCTTGTCGGCCATGACCTGGGCCACGACGTAACCGACCTGGTTGTTCATCAAGGTGACGCCGGCCTGGTTGGACGACGTACGGTCTGAGACGAACTCGCTCATGCGCGGATCTCCTTCGGGGTGTCAAGGGTGAGGTCTTCCAGCAGGTCGGTCATGCGGGACTTCGAGCGCGACAGCGAGTCATCGAAGCGCACGACCTTCTCGGACACCTGCGACCAGATCGGCTGCAGCTGGTGGGCGGCCTCGAGGCTGACCGGGACCCACTCGTCCAGCCACTGCTGCATGAGCGCCTTGTTGGCCGCGCCGTGCTCGGGATCGTCGGCGAGCATCCGGAACAGCGCGCGGGCGCCGCGCTGCTCGCGGGCCGTGTCGGCCTCGCCGCAGCCCATGATCGTCGGGGTCACGAAGTCGCCCTGAAGCGCGGCGGCCTGCATCACGAACCCGCTGCGGAACAGCTCGCCGACCAGGGGCTCGAAGACCACGGCGGTGGCGAAGAACGCGTGCGCCCAGTCGCGGATCCCGGTCAGGCGCTCGACGTTGGCGCGGGTTCCCTGCCAGATCGGATCGTCCTGCCAGGTGGCCTTGTGGGCGCTGCCGTCGAAGCCCTCGATCTGCTCGGAGACGTCGAGGTTGTACAGGATGATGTCCTGCGCGAAGCGCAGCTTGTGCGCCGCGCCGACGGCCAGCGCGTTGTTGATCATGTTGGTCGGCGCATCGCGCTGTGCGGGCGTGTAGACGTGCATCCCGAGGCCGTGCTCGACGTGGGCCCACGCCGAGACGTGGTGTTCGACGACCGTGATCCACGAGCGGTTCCACGCGTCGAAGGCGTCCGCGGCGTTCGCGTTCTCCAGGGTCTGGCTGATCTGCCGCACGATGTTCGAGTTGTTGCGGTAGATCGTCTGCTCCCACTCCTCGTTGGGGTCGAGGAACTCGTGCCAGTTGCTGGACTTCAGCTCCGTCCACTCCAGCGGGTAGCCGCCACGGCCGTCGGCGAAGCTGTAGACCCAGCCCTGCGTGAGGTGTCGCTCGGGGTCGGGCTGCACGTCGACGGTGACGTCCTCGTAGACGGTCGCCCGCCGCTTGCGCGGCTCGAAGTAGCTGTAGCTGCGGCTGCGCGACGACGGGAACTCCTTCGCGCCCGCCTCGGCGTCCGTGAAGACCGGCTTGGGAACGCTCCGTTCCGGTGTCACCGTGGTGTCCTTTGGCATGGTGCTCTCCTCTGCTGCGGATCAGTCCGCGGTGGTGGTGAACTTGTCGAAGTAGACGCGTGCCTCGGGGCACCCACGGCGCTCGAGGAGCGCGACGGCGGCGTCGACCATCGGCGGCGGGCCGCAGAGGTACGCGTCGACGTCGGTGAGGTCCTCCTCGAGGCGGTCGACCACGTCGGTGATCATCCCCGCCTCGCCGTCCCAGCCGGTCGTGCTGTCGGCCTCCGACAGCGCGGGGACGAAGCGCATGTCGGGCAGCTCGGCGGCCAGCCGCTCCAGCTCTTCGAGCGCGAACAGGTCGGCCTCCGTGCGGGCGCCGTAGTAGAAGACCGCGGGACGAGTCGATCCCTTCTCGACCATCGAGCGCAGCAGCGAGATGACCGGTGCCATGCCGGCGCCGCCGGCGATGAACACCAGCCGCCGCGGCGACGAGTCGCGCAGCGTGAACATCCCGTAGGGCCCGGTGCAGCTGAGGGCGTCGCCGACCTTGATCCCGTTGCCGTTGGCGCTCTCGGCCAGGAGGCCCGAGAAGTGCCCGCCCTCGTAGAGCTTGATCATGAACTCGAGCCGGTCCGGCTGGCCCGGGGTGTTGGCCATGGAGAACGAGCGGTGCTTGCCGTCGGCACCCGGGATGGCGATGTCCATGTACTGGCCGGCGGAGAACACGAGCGGCTCGGGCAGACGCAGGACCAGGCGCCGGATGTCGTGCGTGAGCTCCTCGACGGCCTCGACCTCAGCGGTCGAGGTGACGATCGGAGCGCCGCTGCGCAGCACCTCCTCGTCGTAGTTGATGAGCTCGATCTCGACGTCCGACAGAGCGTGGGCCCGGCACAGCAGCGTGTAGCCCTCCTGCTCCTCGTAGTCCGGCAGCGCGAAGGTCGAGTAGCGGTCGAGGTCGACCTCGCCGTCGAGCAGGAACGACTTGCAAGCAGAGCATTGGCCCTCCTTGCAGCCGTGCATGAGCATCAGGCCCTGCCGGAAGGCGGCGTCGAGGATCGTCTCGTCCTCGTCGACCTCCATCTCGATCCCGACGGGCTCCAGGCGTGCGATGTGCTTCTCACCCATGATGGTTTGCGCGGCGGCGGTTGACGTCACCCGCGGCACGCGCCACTGCCCGGGGGCCTCTCGGCTCCCCGGGCGGTCGGCGCTTGCCGGAGGAGAGATCAGGCCGAGGCGCCCTCCTTGGCGGGGCGACCGGCGGGGCCGCCGGCCTTGTAGTGGGCGACGTGCTCGGCACGCGCCTCCGGAGACATCTCGTTCAGCAGCACGTTGGGGCTGTTGAGCGTGATGCCGCGGACCTCGTCCAGCGTC
>JAWVGD010000359.1:0-6216 GCA_033855515.1 Baekduia sp. | reverse complement strand
CCATCTCAGGGCCGGGGTCCGAACGGGCGCGTCCCACAGTCGCGTCATCTCGTCGTCGAGGCGGAGCAGCGTGATCGAGCAGCCGGCCATCTCGAGCGAGGTGATGTAGTTGCCGATCAGCCGCCGGCCGATCGTGATGCCGCGCTCCTGGAGGAAGTGATGCAGGTCGCGGTAGACGATGAAGAGCTCGATCAACGGCGTCCCGCCCATGCCGTTGACGAACGCGAGCACCTGGTCGCCCGAGTTGTAGGGGAGGTCCTCGACGACCGCGGAGGCCAGGCGCTCGACGACCTGCGCCGCGGGCGCCATGGGCTCGCGGTAGCGGCCGGGCTCGCCGTGGATCCCGATGCCGATCTCCATCTCGTCCTCGCCGAGCTCGAAGCTGGGCTCGCCCGAGGCGGGCGTCGTGCAGGGGGTCAGCGCCATGCCCATGCTGCGGCCCTCGGCGTTGACGCGGCGGCAGAGCTCGGCCACCTCCGCCAGCGGACGGCGCTCCTCGGCCGCCGCGCCGCAGAGCTTCTCCGCGATGACGGTGATGCCGACACCACGGCGCCCCGCCGTGTAGAGGCTGTCCTGGACCGCGACGTCGTCGTTGATGACGACGGCCTCCACCTCGACGCCCTCCTCCTTGCCGAGGTCGGCGGCCATCTCGAAGTTCATGACGTCGCCGGTGTAGTTCTTGACGATGTGCAGGACGCCGGCGCCGCCGTCGACGGCCTTCGTGGCGGCCTGCATCTGGTCCGGCGTCGGCGACGTGAAGACCTCGCCGGGGCAGGCCGCGTCGAGCATGCCCGGGCCGACGAAGCCGCCGTGCATGGGCTCGTGCCCGGAGCCACCGCCCGAGACGATGCCGACCTTGCCGGCCACGGGGGCGTCGGCGCGCACGATGTAGGCCGGGTCGTAGGACACGCGGATCTGGTCGCCGTACGCCAGCTCCATGCCCTCGAGGGCCTCGCGGACGACGGCGTCCGGCGCGTTGATGAGCTTCTTCATCGCCGGTTCACCCCGGGTAGAACGCCTTGAACGCCAGCGCCGCGATCGCTCCGCCGATGAGCGGCCCGACCACGGGGATCCACGCGTAGCCCCAGTCCGACGGGCCCTTGCCCGGGATCGGCAACAGCGCGTGGGCGATCCGCGGCGCGAGGTCGCGCGCCGGGTTGATCGCATACCCCGTCGGCCCGCCGAGCGACAACCCGATGGCGAGCACGAGCAGGCCGACGATCAGGCCGCCGAGGTTCGTCGCCGACGTCGCCTTGCTCGCGAAGATCGCCATGACCCCGAACACGAGCACGAACGTGCCGATGATCTCGGTGATGAGGTTCGCGACCGTGTTGCGGATCGCCGGCGCCGTGCAGAACACGGCGAGCTTGAGCCCCGGGTCCTCGGTCGGTCGCCAGTGGTTCAAGTAGGACAAGTAGACGAGCACGGCGCCGATGAACGCGCCGGAGAACTCACCTGCGAAGTACTTCGGGACGTCGCCCCAGGCGGTCCGCCCCTCGATCGCGAACCCGAACGTCACGGCCGGGTTGAGGTGGGCGCCGCTGAACTGCGCGACCGCGAAGACGCCCACCATGACGCCCATCGCCCATCCCCAAGTGATCACGATCCAGCCGCTGTTCTGTGCCTTCGAGTGGTTGAGCAGCACCGCTGCCACCACTCCGTCGCCCAACAGGATCAGAAGCGCCGTCCCGATTGTTTCGGCACCGTAGATGCTCACCCGGTCCTCCTATCCGTTCGACCGATGGACCGCATATGCCGCTATATCAACCCTGGGGTCGAGGGTCAATGCAATTTGGTCGGCTGCGTGTCTAGGTGACGTCCAGATGACCCCGTACGCGCGCCATCACGTGCGTCCGGTCCTCGTCGACGCCGGGCCAGATCGGCGCTCCGAACGTGACTTCCACGGCGTGGCGGCGGGAGGCGAAGCCGTGACGGCGGCTGGGCCAGCTGCGGCCCGGGGGCATCGCGTCGTGGGTTCCGCGGACACGGACCGGGACGATCGGGATGCCGTGCCTCACGGCGATGACCGCGGCGCCTGAGCGCAGGCGGCCCAGCTCTCCGGCGCGGGATCGTGTCCCCTCGGGGAAGATCAGGAGGTTCCAGCGCTGATCGATCAGGCTGTCCACATGCTCGAACGACCCGTTGTCGGGGCCTCCGCCCCGCCGCAGGATCGGGACGGTGTTGAAGGCGAGCGCGACCATGTTGGCGACGGCGCGCTTCTTGTAGAAGTAGTCGGCCGCGGCGGCGACCGCGGTGCGCTGGCGCCAGGCCATCGGAAGCGCGCGGAGGATCGTCGGCGTGTCCAGGTGGCTGCTGTGGTTGGCGACCAGGACGACCGGCGGGGGCAGCTCCTCGAAGCGCTCGCGCCCATGCACGCGGGCACGGGTGTAGAGGCCCATCAGGGGCGCGAGCCCGAGCTGCAGGATGGCCTCCCGCGCCATGCGCGCGACCCGGCAGCGCGCCCAGGGCACGTCGAGCTGGCCCATCTGGCGCCGCATCTCGGCTCGGTTGGCGGCAGCGCTGGTGCGCAGCTCCTCGCCCTTGGCCACCGCGCTGTCGCGGAGCTCGCCGCCCTTGGTCACTGCGGTGTCGCGGAGCTCGCCGCCCTTGGTCACCGCGCTGTCGCGGAGCTCGCCGCCCTTGGCCGCCGCGGTCTCGCGGAGCTCGTTGCGCTTGGCGGCCGCGGTCGCCCGCAGCTCATCGGTCCGCACGCTCAGGTCGCCCATCGTCCGGCCTCCTTGGTCCTTCGTTATGACAAGTACTCCGCCGGCGCCCGACGGTTTCGCGACGTCAGCAAGGCCGGTGCGCCGCGGGCGCCGGGGCGCCCGAAGCGCCTCGGGCGCCGGTGGCCGGGCGGCGAGCCGGCGGCGTCGTCGCGGTCGGCGTCGTCGTGGCCGGGCACGCCGGCGCGCGCGGCCGGACGACCCATCCGGTGCGACCGAAGACGCCGTGCGGTGAGGGCGGCCCGCTGGCGAACGCCAGGCCGGCCGACAGCAGCGCGCCGGCGACGGCGACCGTGCCCGCGGCGCGCAGCGCGTCGCGACGGCGGTTGCGGCGCCGCTCCTCCTGATGCGCGAGGACCGCGCCGTCGCCGAGGAGCCGAGCCACCGCGGGCGCGTCGAGCCCCAGCGCGCGGGTGCGGCACCACGCCAGCAGCGCGTCGGGCCCCGTGACCTCGACGAGCTCGGCGCGATACCGCTCCGCGAGGCGCGCGACGAGGCGGGCGTTGCGCCCGGGTAGGACCACGAGCGCGAGGGGCCGCCCGCGCTGTGCCCGGAACCCCTCCTCGTGCACCTCGATCGCCCCGGCCACCTCGACGATCCCGGGTACGTCGAAGCGGCGGCCGAGCACGCGCCGCGCGCTCCCCCGGTCCGGGTGCCACGCGTGGATGCCACAGAGGCAGCCGGCCGCCGGCGCCGCGTGGTCTCCACCGCGCTCGCAGCTGGCGTGCAGCCAGGCGCCGCCATCCGGCCATGGCGCGTCGTCGTAGGCGCCGATCAGGTGTTCGCCGCGCGCGTCGCCGGCCACCCTCCACGTCCGCAGCCCGTAGAGCGCGGCGGGGATCAGCGGCACCTCGCTCATCCGGTCGCGACGCGCTCCTGGGTCGGGGGCTCGGGCGGCGCGGGGGCCTTCGCTATGGGCGACCGGGCGGCGTCTGCAGGCTCCGCCGGCGCCGGGCGTGGCGCGGGCAGCGGCTCCGCGATGACCCGCCGGGACTTGTGGGAGGTCAACATGGTGTCTTCAGCGTGGCTGCGTCCGGGCCGGATGGCAAGGGCCGGAGGCCAAAGATGGCCCCTACGGGCGATCCGATGGTCCACGCGGTGTACGGCGGCGGTCCGAGGCGGCACACTGGTCGGCCATGACGTCGGTGATGCAGACGACGGAGGGGTCCGCGGCCGGCCACCGGCCGGAGGGCGGCGCGCCGGCCCCCGCGATGAAGTGGTGGGGCTGGGGGCTGGCGGACGTCGCGTTCACCGACGCCGACAAGCCCGGGCTGCGGCCGTTCATCGCCGAGGCGCTGGGGATCGACATCGCCCGGCCCGCCCGCGCGCCGGCGGCGCTCGACGCCTTGGACGTGCCCGAGCCGGTCGCCGCCGCGGGGCCGTTGCTGGCGCACTTGGAGGCGGCGGTCGGCCCCGAGCACGTGTCGACCGACGCGCTGGATCGGGTCGTGCACGCGCGGGGCAAGAGCCTGCGCGACCTCATGCGCCACCGCCGCGGCGATCTCGGGCGACTGCCCGACGTGGTGGTCCGGCCCGGCACCGAGGAGGAGATCGCGGCGGTGCTGCGCGCGGCGCTGGACGGCGACGCCGTCGTCATCCCGTTCGGCGGCGGGACGAACATCTCCGGCAGCCTCGAGCCGCCGCTCCGCGAGACCCGGCCGGTGATCTCCGTCGACCTCGCGCGGATGGGCCGGGTGCTGGCCGTCGACGAGGGATCCGGCCTCGCCGTCGTGCAGCCCGGGGTGTTCGGGCCCCAGCTGGAGGCCCAGCTCAACGCCCGCGGTTGGACGATGGGGCACTTCCCCGACAGCTTCACCCACTCGACGCTCGGCGGCTGGATCGCGACGCGCTCGTCGGGCATGCAGTCCGACAAGTACGGCGACGTCGCCGACCTGACCCGCGCGGTGCGGGTCGTCACGCCCGGCGGCATCCTCGCCACCCGGCCGGTGCCGAGCACGTCGACGGGACCGAGCGTCCGCGAGATGGTGCTCGGCAGCGAGGGGCGCCTGGGAATCATCAGCGAGGCGACGGTCCAGGTCCACCGCATCCCCGCGCAGCGCACGATCCTCGGCTACCTCTTTCCCGACTGGCCGCGCGCGCTGGCGGCCATGCGCGAGATCTCGGCCAGCGAGGCGTCTCCGTCGGTGACCCGCGTGTCGGACGCCAACGAGACGCGCTTCTCGTTCGCCACCAAGAAGACGCCGACGGCGCTGGACCGGCTCACCTCGAGCGCGTTGGGGGCGTACCTGCGGCGGCGGGGCTTCGACCTGCCGGAGATGTGCTTGTCGTTCATCGGCTTCGAGGGCTCCGAGCGGCGCATCCGCCGCGAGCGCCGGCTCGTGCGCCGCATCGTCGCCCGCCACGGCGGGCTGTGCATCGGCCGCAGCCCTGGCGCGCTGTATGACCAGAAGAAATTCGACACCCCCTACATCCGCGACTTCCTGCTGGACCGCGGCGCGCCGGCCGACGTGTCGGAGACCGCCGCGCCCTGGAGCGCGCTGCCCGGGCTGTACGACACGGTCATCGGCGCGGCCCGTGGCAGTTTCGACGCGCTCGGCGTGCGCGGGTACGTCATGTGCCACCTCTCGCACTCCTACCACTCGGGGGCGTGCCTGTACTTCACGTTCGCCTTGCGGCCGTCGGCGGGCGGCGACGGCCTGGAGGAGTACGACGTGGTCAAGTCGGCGATCCAGCAGGCGTTCGTCGACGGCGGGGCGACGTTGTCGCATCACCACGGCGTCGGCACCGAGCACGCACGCTGGCTCGCGCAGGACATCTCGCCGCCGGGCGTCGCCATGCTCCGGGGGCTCTTCGACGGCGTCGACCCGGGCGCGAACCTCAACCCGGGCAAGATCGTGGACTGAGGCGCCCGGCGGGAGTACCGTCGGTGCCACGATGCACCCGAGCTCCGTGGCCGTTGCCGCGTGGGTGTTCGCGGCAACGTCGAAGACCCCGTTCTACGTCGTCGGCGCGGCGCTGGCCGCCTCGGCCGTGGCGCTGTCGGTTTTCGGCGCCACCCACCCCGAGTTCCCGCGCTCGGCGGCGCAGCGCGGGATCGTCATCACGCTGTGCCTCGTGCTGGTGGCGGGCACGATGACCGCCGCGGTCCTCACGGCGGGCGGCGAGGGGCACAAGGCGCAGGCCCATCCGGGCGGCGCCGCGCCGGCGTCGAGCACGCTCGCGCTGGCGGCCGACCCCACCGGGCTCCTGACCTACACCCCGCGCGCGGCGACGGTCAGCGCCGGCGCCGACACCATCGCCTTCACCAACCGCTCCCCCCTGCCGCACAACGTGACGATCGCGCAGGGCTCGAAGGTCGTCGCGGCGACCAAGACGATCACGGGCGCGACCACGTCGACCACCGCGCGACTGACCCCGGGGACCTACGTCTTCTACTGCTCGGTCGACGGGCACCGCCAGGCCGGGATGCAGGGGACGCTGACCGTGCGGTAGCGGTCTCGGTCTCCCACCGTTGCAACGCAGCGACGGTCAA
>JAWVGD010000358.1:0-3450 GCA_033855515.1 Baekduia sp. | reverse complement strand
GCGTCCGGGGCGACGACGACGAGGTCGTTGAGCCGCATGTCGTCGAAGTGCTGGGTGAGCATCATCAGCGCGGTCATGTGGTCGACCGGGATGTTGAAGAAGCCCTGCACCTGGCCGGCGTGGAGGTCCATCGTCAGGACGCGATCGGCGCCGGCGGACTCGAGCATGCGGGCGACGAGGCGGGCGCTGATCGGCTCGCGCGGTGCGCTCTTCTTGTCCTGGCGGCTGTAGCCGTACCACGGCGTGACGGCGATGACCCGGTGCGCGGAGGCGCCGATCGCCGCGTCGATCATCACGAGCAGCTCCATCAGCGCGTCGTTCGTGCTGATGCCCGTCTCCGGGTTGCCGCACATCGGCTGGATGAGGAAGACGTCCGCGCCACGGATCGACTCCTCGTAGCGGCAGTACACCTCGCCGCTCTTGAAGGTCTTGAGCGTGATCGGCCCGAGATCGACTCCCAGCTTGGAGCCGATCTTGGCGGCGAGCTCGGGGTTCGCGCGTCCCGAGAACAGCATCAGCCGCTTGTCGTAGTCGATCGGAAGGCTCGTCGCCACCGGCATCGTCCGGGTGGTGCTCACGTCGACGTTCATCCTAATCGGCTGCGCCGACGCCCCGACCGGCATCTGGGTGCTCACCTTCCGTGTCCTTCTCTAATCGCGGTCCGCGTAGCCCTCGATGTTGCGCTGACGCGCCCGCGCGACGGCGAGCGCGCGGTCCGGAACGTCTGAGACGACGACCGACCCAGCGGCAGTGTATGCACCATCGCCCACCGACACCGGCGCGACGAGCGTGGTGTCCACGCTCGTGCGGACATCGGCCCCGATCGTGGTCCGCGCCTTGACCTTCGTCTTGCCGTTGTAGTTCGCCGTGATGGTCGACGCGCCGAGGTTCGTGTTCGGCCCGACGTCGGCGTCGCCGATGTAGGACAGGTGCGGGACCTTCGTCCCCGCGCCGATGTCGGAGTTCTTGATCTCGACGAACGTCCCGGCCTTCGCGTTCTCGCGCAGGACGGCGCCGGGGCGCAGGTAGGCGAACGGGCCGACGGTCGCGCCGGACTCCAGCACTGCCTCCTGGAGGTAGGAGTGGCGCACGGTGGTGGAGTCGCCGAGCGTCGTGTCGATGAGGCTGGTGCCGGGCCCGACACGGGCGTTGGCGCCGATCGTGGTCGCGCCCCGGAGACAGGTCGAGGGCTCGATCACCGTGTCCTGGCCGATCGTGATGCCGGCGTCGACGAGCGTCGAGCCCGGGTCGACGATCGTCACCCCGGCGCGCATGTGCTCCTCGAGGATCCGGCGCTGGGCGATGGCCCGCACCTCGGCCAGCGCGACGCGATCGTTGACGCCGAGCACGAGGGCCGGGTCGTCGACGACATGGGCGGCGACGACCGCGCCCTCGTCGCGCAGCAGCGTCAACACCTCGGGCAGGTACTTCTCGCCCTGTGCGTTGTCGGTGCCGACACGCGGCAGGGCCTCGGCGAGCGCAGCGTGGTCGAAGCAGAAGATGCCGGTGTTGACCTCGCGGATCTGGAGCTGCTCGGGCGTGGCGTCGCCGTCGGCCTTGGTCTCGACCACCCGCTCGACGTGGCCGGCGGCGTCGCGGACCACGCGGCCGTAGCCGGTGGCGTCGTCGAGGATCGTGGTCGCCATCGTGGCCGCGGCCCCCGACGCGACGTGGGCGGCGACGAGCGCCTCGATCGCCTCCGCGGAGACCAGCGGCACGTCGCCGCTCAGCACGACGACGGGTTCGCCCTGGGTCACATCGGGGAGCGCGGCGAGCACCGCGCCGCCGGTGCCGTCGGCGACCGGCTGGACCGCCGTGCGCGTGCCCTCCGGCAGCGCGGCGGAGAGGTCCACATCGGGCGAGGAGACGACGACCACGCGGTCGGCGCCGGCCTCGGTCGCCGCGAGCACGGGCCAGGCGACCATGGGCCGCCCACACAGCTCGTGCAGGACCTTGGGCAACGCGGACCTCATCCGCGTCCCCTGTCCGGCGGCCATCACGACAGCGCTGAAGGAGGTCACGGGCCGAAGGCTAGAGCGGAGGCGCGCACTCGGCGTTCGCGCTTCGGCACAATGGCGGTGCGCCTCCGCAATTGGGGAGTGGTGTAAAGGCAGCACTAGCCGCTTTGGCCGGCTCGGTCGGGGTTCGAATCCCTGCTCCCCAGTCCCGCCGTTGCGTCCGGGTACGAACGATGGTCGCTCCCGCCGCCGCGCCGGCGACCGGGCCGCGGACATCGATGGTCCACGGAGCGACGTCCTGGTTGCGGGCTGCCGCCGTGGCGGCCGACGCACGGATGGATGCGTCTCGGCCCCACCGCTCGCCTCCTCCTCGCCGTGCCCGCGCTCGCGCTCTCGCCGGCCGCCGCGCCGGCCGCCCATGCCCAGGTCGCCGCCGTCGCCGTGCTGCCGGCCGACCTCCCGCCGTCACTGGCGGTGCGCTCCGTCGACGATCTTCCGATCACACCCCAGCTTCCCGCGCTGTCCCAGCCGGCGGCCGCCCCGCTCCTCGGCCTTCCCGGCCCCGACCGCCTCTCGGTGCGCAGCGCGCTCGGCGGCGTCCTGCTCGGCCAGGAGGGCGGCGACCGCCTCGTCGGCGGCGCGGGGCCGGACCACCTCGACGGCGGCACCGGCGCCGACGAGGCGATCGGCAACGGCGGTGCGGACTAGCTCGTCGGCGCCGCCGGCGACGACGTGCTGACCGGCGGCGACGGGCCTGACCGCCTCTTCGGCGGCTTCGGCCACGATCGCCTCGACGGTGGCGCCGGCAACGACGTCGTCGACGGCGGCCCGGCCCCCGACGTGGTGGACGCCGGCGACGGCGACGACCTCGTCCATGGCGGGTCAGGCGCCGACACGATCCGCGCCGGCGCGGGCAACGACGTCGTTTACGCCGACTCGGGCCCCGACCACATCGACGCCGGAGACGGCGACGACGTCGTCTACGTCAACAACGGGACCGCGGTGGCCGAGGTCGACTGCGGCGCCGGCGACGACACCATCGTGATCAACCCCTATGACCAGTCCGGCGGGATCTCCAACGCGCAGGCGCTGCGCCGCGGGGAGATCGTCAACTGCGAGCACGTCGTCGAGGCGCCCGCGGTCCAGGACCCGAGCGTCGGCCGGCGCGAGCTCGCCTCCGAGCGCGGCGCGACGGTGCACGGCACCGACCGCGACGACAACCTCCTCGGCGGCCACGGCTCCGACACGCTCATCGGCGGCGCGGGCGACGACGTCCTGTGGGCCGACTACAACCACGGCGACGGTGGCCACGGCGCCAAGGACACCGTCCTCGCAGGCCCCGGCACGGACACCGTCTACGGCGGCCGCGGCACGAACCACATCGACGGCGGACCCGGCGCCGACCAGCTCCAGGGCGGCGAGCGCACGAACACGATCGGCGGCGGGGACGGCGACGACGTCATCCGCCTGCGCGGTGGTGGCCGCAACGTGG
>JAWVGD010000357.1:0-7387 GCA_033855515.1 Baekduia sp. | reverse complement strand
CCAGCCCGCCGGGGCGCCGCCCCTGCTCGACGAAGGCGCCGGCGTCAGCCACTTCTGGCCGCCGGACTTCGCCCCCGCCGCCGAGGGTCCCAACGTCGTGGTCCTCCCGTGGGAGTTCGGCCCGCCGCCGCGCGACTGGGTCGCCACCGTCCGGGAGCGCGTCGACCGCGTGTGGGTCCCGAGCGCCTACGTGCGCGACCGCCACGTCGCGGCCGGCATGCCGCCCGGCCTCGTCGACGTCGTCCCCAACGGCGTCGACCTGCAGCGCTTCACGCCCGAGGGTCCCGCCGCCGAGCTGTCGCACGGCGCCGGCTGCACGTTCCTCTTCGTCGGCGGCACGACCTGGCGCAAGGGCGCCGACCTGCTGCTGGAGGCCTGGCGTCAGGCGTTCGGCCCGGCCGACGACGTGCGCCTGGTCGTCAAGGACTTCGGCGTGACCACCTGGTACAAGGGCCAGACCGCCGGCGACGCGATCCGCACGCTGGCCGGCGATCCCGCCGTCGCCCCCATCACCTACATGGACGAGGACGTGCCCGCCGAGCGGCTGGCCGACCTCTACCGCGGCGCCGACGCCGTCGTCCTGCCCTACCGCGGCGAGGGGTTCTGCCTCCCGGCGCTGGAGGCCATGGCCTGCGGTGTCCCGGTCCTCCACACCGCAACGGGCCCGACGGCCGAGTTCGTCGGCGACGACTGCGGCTGGGCGCTCCCGGCGCACCAGATCCCGATTCCGGCCGGCCGCATGCCCGAGGACCTCTCCGGCGAAGGCCACGTGCAGGAGGTCGAGCTCGACGCGCTCGTCGCCGCCCTGCGCATCGTCGCGGCCGACGCCGGCGAGCGCGCCCGTCGCGGCGCCGCCGCCCGCGCCGCCGCCCTGGCGCACGGCTGGGACGCGGCCGCCCGGGCGGCCCGGACCTCCCTGGCCACGCTGGACGCCGAAGGCCTCCCCCTCGCCCGCACGCTGCGACCCGGCCGCGTCGAGGGCGGCGCCACGCAGGTCCTCTACGCACCCGACTGGGGCGACGAGGCCACCTGGCGCCCGGCCCTGACCGCGTGGGTGACCACCGTCGCGCCGGAGGACGACGTCACGCTGGCGCTCGTGCTCGGCGACGGCGATGCGGAGGCGATCACCGCCCGCGTCGGTGCGGCCCTTGACGCCTGCGGCGTGGTCGAGGACCGGATGCCCGACCTTGCGCTCTGCACCCCTGAGCGATCGCTTCTGAGCCTCGTCATGGGCGCCGACGCGGTGCTCGCCGGCGCCACGGAGGCGCGTCCCGAGATCCTGCGCCGGGCCGTGTGCCTCGTCGGGACGCAGGCCGCCGCCATCGCGGCGTGGCGCGACGCGCTGCATGCCGCCGGCGCCGGCGCGACGCCGCAGCCGGCGCCCGAGCCCGTCGCCGCCTAGGGGGAACACTGGCCCAGAGGGCCAGGTCCCGCCGCGTCCAGGCCCGCCAGCGCCCGCAGCTGTCCCGCGGTCGCCGTGGTGAAGGCCGGCAGCGCGGCGAACGCCCCGTCCGGTCGCTCCTGGGAGAGCACCGCCCGGACCGTCTGCGCGAGCGCGCGCTCCTGGTCGGGATCGCGCGCGCCGACCAGCGCCTTGAGGTCCGGCGCGGGGCCGTCCAGCTGTGCGGCCGACAGCAGCACCGGGAAGTCACGGGCCGCGCGGTCGCCATCCCAGCCCGGGCCGTAGATGATGAGCGTCGCCGGCTCGCCGGCCGCGAACACCGAGCAGTACGCCCGCAGCAGCGCCGGGTCGGCCAGCAGCTCGTCGGCGAAGGCCAGCACCGTGAACGGCGCCGGCGCATCCGCGTGCGGCACGCCGTTGAGCAGCGCCTGCAGCACCCCGCGCGCGTCGTTGGACAGCGGGTCGTGGGCGACCGCGTTGACCAGCCGCGTCAGCGCCGTGTGGCGCTCGCCCGCATCCCGCGCGGCGATGCCCTCGGCCAGCGCCGCGCGCGCCGCGGCGCGCTGCTCCTCGTCGATTCCGACGACGGCCGTCAGGTCCCCGCCGATCTGCTCGTAGGTCCGGTCGAGCACGACGACGGCCTCGACGAGCTCCGCCTCGGTGGCCTGGTCGGGCCGGACGCGCGACAGCGAGTGGCGCCGGATCGCGTTCTCGCCGATGACGATGCCGCGCCGCGATGCGCCCACGTTGCCGAGGTTCATGTTCGCCCCGTGCTGGCGGTAGCGGTACAGCGGCGCGTCGATCACCTCGAGCTCGGCGACCTCGGCGATCGCGTTGGCGATCGGCCAGTCGTGGCAGACCAGCGCCGGGTCGAGCGGGGCGAAGAGCGCCACGAGCGATGCGCGGAAGAGCATCGTGCCGCCGGCCGGGTAGTTGCGCGTCAGCTGCGCGCCGAGCACCGAGCCCGACGGCGGCGTCAACGACAGCATCCGGAAGTAGGACGGCTGCAGCACCGCGCCGTCGGCGTCGATGGTCTCGAGGTCGCTGTAGACCAGGCCGACCTCGGGCCGCGCCTCCAGGATCGCCACCTGCCGCGAGACCTTGTCCGGCGGCCACTCGTCGTCGGCGTCGAGGATCGCCAGGTAGACGCCCGTGGCCTCCTCGATCGCGCGGTTGACGCTGGAGACCAGCCCGCCGTTCTCCTTGCGGACGTAGCGGATGCGGTCCAGGTAGGGGGCGAGGACCTCGGCGGTGTCGTCGGTCGAGCCGTCGTCGACCACGACGATCTCCAGGTGCTCGGTCCCGTAGTCCTGGGCGAGCGCGCTGTCGATCGCCCGGTCGATCAGGTGCCCGTAGTTGTAGGTCGTGATCAGGCAGGAGACCAGGGGCTGCACGGCGCTAAGAGTGCCAGACGCGCGCCGCGCGCCCGTCGTCGCGCGCGATGCGCGACACTGTGGGGCGATGAGCGAGGCGTATGCGGCAGCAGGTGTGGACACCGATCAGGCCGACCAGGGCGTCGGCGCGCTCGTCGGGGTCCTGCGCACGATCGAGCTCGGCCGCCCGTCGCGCTCGGTGCTCGGCAGCGGGCACTACGCGTCGGTCCTGAAGGTCGCCGACGACCTCGGGATCGCGATCTCGACCGACGGCGTCGGCTCCAAGCTCGTCGTCGCCGAGCAGGCCGACCGGCTGGAGACCGTCGGCATCGACTGCGTGGCGATGAACGTCAACGACATCATCTGCGTCGGCGCCGAGCCGATCGCGCTGGTCGACTACCTCGCGGTCGAGGAGGTCGACGCGGGCCGCCTGGCGCGCATCGCCCAGGGCCTGAAGGTCGGCGCCGAGGCCGCGGGCTGCGAGGTCCCCGGCGGCGAGCTGGCGGTCCTGCCCGAGCTCATCCGCGGCCACCCCTCGCCGCACGGCTTCGACCTCTGCGCGACGTGCATCGGGACCGTCAAGCTCGACGACATCGTCACGGGTGACCGGATCGCCCCGGGCGACGCGCTGATCGGCATCCCGTCGTCGGGCCTGCACTCCAACGGCTACACGCTGGCGCGCCGCGCCCTGCAGGACGAGGGCGGCCTGACGCTCGACGACAAGCCGGGCGAGCTCGGCGGCGCCTCGGTCGCCGACGCGCTGCTGGAGCCGACGGTCATCTACGTCCGCGCGGTGCTCGACCTGTTGCGCTCCGGCGTTCCCGTCCACGGCCTGGCGCACATCACCGGTGGCGGCCTGACGAACCTCCTGCGCCTCGGCGGCGGCTTCGCCGTGGAGGATCCGCTGCCCGTCCCGGCGGTGTTCGACCTCGTCGCCCGCCTGGGCAACGTCACGGCGGCCGAGATGTGGGAGGTCTTCAACATGGGCTGCGGCTTCGTGGCCGTCGTGCCCGAGGCCCAGGCCGACGAGGCCGCCGCGCTGCTGGCCGGCCACCACGCGGGCTCGCGGCGCATCGGCACGGCCACCGACCGCACCGGGACCGTCACGCTCCCCACGGCCGGCCTGTCCTACCCGTTGCGCTAGGGGAACGCTGGCCCAGAGGGCCAGGTTCCCTTGCGGGTGTTCGCCCAGGGGGCGAAACCCGCGGCGGATCCAGGGACCGACGCTCCGAGGGGAACACTGGCCCAGAGGGCCAGGTTCCCTACCGGGTCAGCTCATCTTCACGAAGCCGGTGGCGCCGTCGCCGTCGGCGCCGTGCGTGCGGCGCGTGACCATGTTGGAGGAGTTGCCCTCGATGGTGTGGATCTGGCCATCGGGATCGACGGACTCGACCATCCCGATGTGCTGACCGCCCCACACGATGAGGTCGCCGGGGCTCGGCACGGTGCCGGCGCCGGCGGGTGTGAAGCGCCCGGTGCGCTGGGCCCAGGCCGAGACGGCGCTGACGGCGCCGAAGCCCTGACCGGCCTCGCCGAGCGGCGCGCCGGCCTGCTGGGCGGCCCAGGAGACGAAGTAGGAGCACCACGGCCCGACGCCGCTGCCGGCCGTCGCCTGGCGGTACTGGGCGATGCGCGGGGAGTCGTTGGAGCCCGGCGGCTGCTCGGTCTGCCCGATCTCGCCTTGGGCGAGGGCGACCATGCGCTGGCCCGGGGTGGCGCCCGCGGCGAGAGTGGTGGGCGACGCGCCGGCGACGCCGGTCGCGCCCGACCATCCGAGCGCCGTGCCGGTCGCCCCCGCCGCGCCGGTGGGCACCGCCGAGGCGGACTGGCTCTGGAGCATGCTCGCGAACGCCGTGGCCGTCGGTGTGCCCGAGGCAGCGGCAGCCGTCTGCGGCACCAGACCCTGGTGCAGCTCGGCGATGCGGGCGAGCACGTTCTCGACGCTCATTCACCAAGGTGATCGGCGGACGCGGCCGATCCTTCACTGCGGGGGTCTCCCGGACGACCGGGGGGCGGCCGAAGCCGCCCCCCGAGAGCCGGAAGTCCCCTTCGTACTAGCCCAGGAGGCGCAGCACGCTCTGCGGGGCCTGGTTGGCCTGCGAGAGCATGGCCGTGCCGGCCTGCGAGAGGATCTGGTTCTTGGTCAGGGAGACCATCTCCTCAGCCATGTCCACGTCGCGGATGCGCGACTCGGCCGAGGTCAGGTTCTCCTGGTAGGTCCCCGCCACCGACAGCGAGTGCTCGAGGCGGTTCTGGACCGCACCGAACGTGGCGCGTGCCGAGCTGACGTTGGCGATGGCCGTGTCGATCTCGGAGATGTCGGTCGTCCCGCTCGTCGTGAAGGACGAGTAGGAGGTGCCCACCGTGGTGGCCAGGTCGACGAGGTCCACGCTGATCTGCTGACCGTCGTTGGCGCCGACCTGGAAGGAGACCGTGCTGGCCGACTTCAGGAGGTCGATGCCGTTGAACTGGGCGGAGTCGCCGATGCGGGTGATCTCGGACGAGAGCTGGTTGGCCTCGTTCTGGATGGCCGCACGGGCCGTGTTGTCGAGCGAGCCGTTCTTGTACTGCACGGCCAGCTCGCGAACACGCTGCAGCATGGAGTGGACCTCGTCGAGGTTGCCCTCAGCGGTCTGCACCATGGAGACGCCGTCCTGGATGTTGCGCTGAGCCTGGCCCAGACCGCGAATCTGCGAACGCATGGACTCGGAGATGCCGAGGCCCGCGGCGTCGTCAGACGCGCTGTTGATCCGGTACCCGGACGACAGGCGCTGCATCGACTTCGAGATCGCGCTCGAGGTCTTGTTCAGGTTGTTGTAGGCGTTCTGCGCCTCAACGTTGTGCGTGATACGAAGGGACATCGTCTATCTCCTTGATGACGTTGATGTTGGGGTCCCGGAGCGACTCCATGTCGCTCCTGCTTCTACGCCGGATGATCGGCGGGCGTTCCGGTGCGCTTGAGTGGTGTCCAGAACCGGCTGGACGCCGTTTTCAGACGCGAACGTCGATGTGGGGCAGCCCGTCGTCGGGCGGCGGCACGGGCGGCGCGGGCGGGCGCTTCTTGCGTGGCGCGGCGCCGTCGCGCTCGCGCTTCTCAGTGGAGCCGTCGCTGCGCCGGATCGCGGGGATCCGGTCGGGAGAGGGCGGCCCCGGGCGGATCGGCTCGATCGACTCCACCCGTCAGCGCTCCCTAGGACTGGGCCGTTGCGCCGCGGGCGGCTTTGGCGTCGGCGGCCTTGGCCTCGGCGGCCGCCGTCTGGGCGTCCATCCGGGCCGCGAGCCGGCGACGGAGCTGCTCGAGCTCGGCGATCGCGAGGTGCCGCCAGACGGTCACGGCGATCATCCACGCCGTCAGGTAGCCGGCGATGCCGCCGAGCACGCCGCGCAACAGCGCGTCGGGCCAGGGCAGCGCGGCCCCGCGCGAGAGCTTCAGCACGAGCAGGAAGGCCAGGAGCCCGCCCCACCCCTTGGCGGTGCGGATCTGGCGGCGGGCGCGCGGGTGGCCGCTGAGGCGGATCCCCTCACGACCGGATGCGGCGCCGTCGGCGCTCGTGTCCTTCTTGTTCTTCTTCGCCATGGTCAGCCGCCGTGGGCCGGGTCGGATGCGGGAACGCGCCGGGGCACACCCGGTTCATCGGCGGCACGGCCGTCGAGCCTGAGCGCGCGTCCAGCGGTCATGGCAGCAGGTCCTTGGCCAGCTCGCCGGCCGAGGCGGGGTGCAGTCCGGCCTCCACGGCCTGGCCGCGGGCCAGGTAGGAGATCGGCAGGCCGGAGTCGATGGCCAGCCCGACGACGGTCCCGAGCATCTCGGTCTCGTCGGTGTGGGTCAGCACCAGCGCGCCGACGCCGAGCTCGCGGACGCCGCCGACCAGCTCCTGCGCGGCCGCGGGCCCGATGGTCGCGGGCACCGCGAGGTGCAGCTCGTCGGGCGCGAGCGCGTCGAGCTCGAAGCCGAGCGCCCGCAGCTCGCCCGAGGACCGCGGGCTGACGCCCGGCGTGTCGACGACGACGAGCCCCTCGCCGCGCAGGCCCGCGACGCGAGCGGCGCCCTCCGCGCCGCTCTCGACCGCGTGCAGGGCGACGCCATACGGCGCCAGGAGGCGGCGCAGCTCCGCGCCGCCGTCGGGCGAGCGCAGGGCGACGACGGTGACGGGCAGCACGCCGTGGCGCGCGTGGGCCGCCGCGAGACGGGCCACGCAGCGCGTTTTGCCGGCGCCGCCGGGGCCGACGAAGCCGACGACGCCCGGGCCGCGGCGCAGCGGGTACATCGGGATCCGCCGCGCGAGCGCGTCGCAGACGAGGTCCTTGGGGTCGGCGCCCGGCAGCAGCGGCGCCAGGCCCGTGACGGCCTCCTCGGCGATCGCGTCCGCCAGGCCGCTGCGAAGGCCGCGGGCCACCAGGCGCTCGGCGGCCGCGTGGGCGGCGGGCGGCAGGCCCGCGACCAGGACGCTCGGCTCGGGCGGCGCTGCCGCGGCGGGCTCGGGCTGGGCCTCGGGCTCCACGGCGGGAGCGGTGGGCTCTGCCGCGGCGACGGGCTCGGGCTCCACGGCGGGGGGCGTCGGGCCCACCCCGAGGTAGTCGAAGACGCCGGTCGGCTGCTCGACCGCGACCA
>JAWVGD010000356.1:0-5239 GCA_033855515.1 Baekduia sp. | reverse complement strand
ACTTCGAGGACCGGCGCGCGCTGCTGGAGGAGATGCTCGACCGGTGGGAGCGGGCGAGCACCGATGAGGTGCTCGCCCGCGTCGAGCAGAAGGGCGGCGACGCCAGGACGAAGGTGCGGCGGGCGGGCGCGCTCACCTTCAGCGAGTGGCTGCTGCCGATCGACCTCGCCGTGCGCGACTGGTCCCGGCGCGACCCGGCGGTGGCCGAGCGCCTCCGCCGCGTCGACAACCGCCGGATGGCGTACCTACGCTCATTGTTCGGCGACTTCTGCCCCAACGACGATGACGTCGAGGCGCGGTCCATGCTCGCTTTCTCGCTGCTGATCGGCAACCACTTCATGGCCGCCGATCACGGCGCGCGCAGCCGCGCCGACGTGCTCGAGCTGGCCGTGAAGCGGCTGTTGGCCTAGGACCTTCCCGGCGCGATCAGACCGGCCAGCCGGCGCGGCGCGCGGCGTCACGCAACGGACCCCATTCGGCTTCGGGACTCTCGGCTCCGAGGGGAGTGGGGACGGCGCAGGGGCCGCCGAAGGGCCCGGCCGGGACGCTGTAGGCGGGGGCCCGGGGGTCGGGGCGGGTGGTGAGCTCGGCACCGAGGTCGTTGGCGGTGCGGTCGCGGACGGTCAGCGGCGGCAGGCCCCAGCGCTGCTCGATCATCTTCAGGATCGAGGTGTGGTCGTAGACACGGCTGCTGACGTAGTTGCGCCGGGCCACGGGGGAGACCATCAGGCAGGGAACGCGGAAGCCGCGCAGGCCGTCCCGGTTGCCGGCCGCTGCGTCGGCGGCGGGGATGGGGGCGGCGGTGGGCGCCACGTGGTCATAGAAGCCGCCCCACTCGTCGAAGTTGAAGATGAGCACGGTCCGTGACCAGTTGGGGCTCTTGGTCACGGCGTCGTAGATCGAGGCCATGAACGCTTCGCCGTTGCGGATGTCGGCGTGGGGGTGATCGTCGCCGGAGGTGCCGGAGTCCTCGTCTTCGAAGCGGGGATCGACGTAGGAGACGTGCGGCAGCGTGCCCGCCCGGCAGTCGGCGAAGAAGCCGGACACCGGGCGGCTGATCGGAAGGTACTTGGCGCCCCACAGCGCCAGGAACGGCACGTCGCTGAAGTAGTAGCGACCGGTGAGGCCGCCCGCCTGCAGGCGGTCCCAGATCGTCGGCAGCGAGCAGAGGGCGGTGGTGTTCGTGAGACGGTCGGTCTGGCCGGCGTGCTGGTAGATGCGGTTGGGATAGGTCTCGGCGAGCGTCGCGCAGAAGTAGCGGGAGAACGTCGTCCACTGCGGGACCGCGCGGCCGAGGAAGGGCAGGTCGGCCTGGCGGTAGTAGCCGATGGCGTAGGGGTCGTTGGCGCCGGCGCGCAGCCAGCCGTCGGCGCGGCCGCCGTCGTACTCGATGTGCCCGCCCGTGGCGGAGTGGTCGGGGTCGGGGTGGCCACAGCCCTGGAAGTCCGGCGCCAGCGCGTGGGTGCGCTGGGTCGCGCCGGCCCGGTCGCGGTAGGCGAGGCCGGCCTGGCGGCCGTCGGCGCCCGGCAGCCAGCCGAGCAGGTGGTCGAAGGACCGGTTCGCGAGCATGACGACCACGACGTGGTCGTAGCCCGCCGCCGCAGCGGCCGCGGGGTCGGGCCGGAGGAGCCGGCGGACCGCCGGCGCCGGGCCGCCGACGGCCAGGGCGCCCAGCGCGGTGCCCGCGCCGGCAAGGACCTGGCGGCGGGAGAGCCCGCCCGGGTGAGCGCTCATCGGGCCGTGAAGATGTCGCGGCCGAAGGGCCGCAGCCCCGGCGCGCCGGCGTAGCCGAGGTGCGCCAGACCGAAGGCGTCTTCGATCGAGCGCAGCGCGCTGTAGTGGTTGTAGTCATAGCTGCTGGTCGTGCCGGGCCGGATGAACGGCGACAGCATGACCGCGCCGGTCCGTCCGCCGCCGGGGCCGCCCGTCTGGCCGCCCGGTGCCGGCGTGTTGGGCCCCGGCTGCTCGCCGCAGCAGGCGCTGCCGTCGGTCCCGGCCTCGTCGAACGTGATCAGCAGGAGGCCGTTGCGGCGGTACGCCGGCGAGCCGGTGATGCGGGGGACCCAGGTGCGCAGGAACGCGTCGGCGGCGGGCAGGCCGCCGGGACCGCCGTCGGCGCACGTCGCGTCGTGCCCGTCGTTGCACAGGTCAGGCGTGATGAAGGACAGGTTGGGGGTGGCGGCCGTGCCGGCGAGGTCGCGGCTGAGCGCCGTCAGCGGGACGTCGCGGGCGGCGCAGGCGGGGCGATCGATGATCGAGTGGAAGTACACGAAGGGGTTGTGGCGCGTCGCGTACTGGTCCGTGGCGCCGGCCTGCTGGGTGTTGTCGGGCGTGCCGAGCGCGGGATGCGCGCAGGTGGTCCCGTTGTCGCGGACGGGGTCGTTGCCCATGTCCTCCATGTAGCCCTTCCACGTCAGGCCCTCGGCCTCCAGCTGGTCGGCGACGGTCTTGACCGACGCCGGGTACGCACAGCCCTGACCGACGACCTGCCCGTCGCTCGCCGGGACCCCCGGCAGGACGTCGGTGAAGACCGGGCAGTCGGCCTGGGTGACGGTGTTCGGCGCCTGCCCGCTGACCAGCGCCAGGTAGTTGTCCAGCGAGTTGTGCCCGATGCCGTAGTAGCCGGGGACGAACGCGCCCTGGCTGCGCAGCGTCTGCGCCAGGTACGGCGCGGGCGAGCCGGGCGCGAACGTCGTGGCCGCGTCCTCGTTCTCCAAGACGATGACGAACACATGCTGGACGGGGGCTGGGGACGCGGCGTGGGCCGGCGATCCGACGGCGAGCGTCGAGCCGAGCACGACGATCGCACCGAGCAGGCGTAGGAGGCGGTTCATGACGCCGGGGCGTACCCACCGCGGCACGCGGTACACCGGCGGACACGATTTCGTAACACCTCGAGCCGGGCGTTCGGCGATAAAGAAGGTATGACGACTTGGGTCCGCGCCGTCCTTCTCGTGCTCTGGGGCCTGGAGCCCGCCGGTGCCGGCGGTGCGCCGAAGGTGCTGCTCGAGCGTTAGTCGCCGGCGCGCGCGAGGACCACGCCGGCCACCGCCGCACCGCCGATGAGCGCGAGGTCGAGGAGGCCGGGCGCTGCCAGGCCGAGGCCGGCCCGCAGCGCCGGCAGCCCGAGCATCCCGCCGAGCAGCGCGACCGAGACGGCCACCGCGCCGGCGACCGGCCGTGAGAACCGGCGCCCGGCGAACCCGAGGTCCGCGGTCTGCGCCAGTTGGGTGGCGACGACGCTCGCGAACGCGACCGTCTGCCCGCGACCTCGGCGCGCCGCCAGCGCGTAGGCCACCAGCGAGGGCACCGCGGTCGCTGCGCCGCGCCGCAGGATCTCGGCACGCAGCGGCGTGTCCAGCGCGGAGGCGCCCTCGCGCGCCAGGGCGGAGAGCTCTCGGTGCTCGGGTCCACGCAGCGCGATCGCCGACGACGGGAGAACATCGCTGAGCAGGTTGACCGCCAGCACCTGGCGTGCCGTCATCACGTGGGCGCCGCCCGCGACGCTGGCGACGGTCATCACGCCGATCTCGCCGAGGTTGCCGCCGAGCAGCAGCGCCAGGGCGCTGCGCATGTTCTGCCAGAACACCCGCCCCTCGACGAACGCCTCGACGAGCGTGGAGACGTCATCGTCGCTGAGGATCACGTCGGCCGCCTGGCGCGCGACGTCGCTCCCGCCGCGGCCCATCGCGACGCCCACGTCCGCCAGCCGCAGCGCCGGCGCGTCGTTGACGCCGTCGCCGGTCATCGCAACGGTGTGGCCCGCGTGCTGCAGGCTCTGGACGATGCGCACCTTGTCGAGCGGCGTGATCCGGGCGATGACCGACACCCGCTCGAGCGCCGCGCCGAGCTCGTCGTCGTGAAGCTCGGCGATCTCGGCGCCGGTGAGGACGTCTCCGTGGTCGACCGGCAGGCCCGCCTGCCGTGCGATGGCTCGCGCGGTCTGCGGATGATCGCCGGTGAGCATCAGCAGACGCACGCCGGCCGCCGTGCACCGTGCGACGGCCTCGCGGACGCCGGGACGCAGCGGATCGGCGATCCCGACGAAGCCGACGGCGACGAGGTCGCGAGGATCCTCCGGTGACCCGTCGCCCTCGGCCACCATCAGGACCCGCAGGCCTTCGGCGGAGAGCTCGTCGACCCGGGCCGCCAGGCGCCGGCGCCCGGCCGGGGTGAGGCGCACGACGCCACCGCCTCGCCGGACCGCCGAGCAGCGCTCGATCAGCGCCTCGGGGCTGCCCTTGACGTAGAGCCGGCCGTCGACGACGGCCGCATGGAACGACCGCACCGGCTCGAACGGGACCTGCTCCGAGCGCTCGGCACGCAACCGGTGGTCGGCGCCGATCCGCTCGGCGGCCTCCACCACGGCGACGTCGGTCGGGTGCGCCGACGCGCCGGGCGCCTCCGGCGCGGGGCTCGCCAGCGCGGCGGCGAGCAGGACCTCTTGGAGCTCCCGTGGGAGGTCCGCCGGGAACCCGCTCTCCCGATCGAGGGTCGCCAGCCGCGCGACCGCCAGCCGGCCGCGCGTCAGCGTGCCGGTCTTGTCGCAGCAGGCGACGTCGACGCGACCGAGCGCCTCGACCGCACCGAGCCGGCGCACGAGCGCGCGGCGGTGCGCCAGGCGCCGCGCGACGCCGGCCTCGGCCAGGCGTGACAGCAGCGGTAGCCCCTCCGGCACGGCGGCCACCGCGACACCGGCCCCGACCGAGAGCTGCCCGCGCAGCGGCGCGCCGCGCGCCAGCCCGGCGGCCGTCGTCACGACACCGCCGCCGATGATGAAGGGGTAGGCCTGGCGCAGCAGCCGGTGCAGGCGCTGCGCGAGCGGGCTCGTGCGCGTCGCGTCGGACTCCAGCGCGGCGGCCGTCGCACCCAGCCGCGTGCCCGTGCCCGTGGCGACGACGACCGCGCGGCACGTGCCGACGATGACGTGGCTGCCGTCGAGGACGATGCGGTCGCCCTCGGACCCGCCCTCGGTGACCTTGCGCACGGGGATCGACTCACCGGTCAGCACCGCCTCGTCGACCTCGATCCGCTCGTCGGCGAGCAGGCGCGCGTCGGCGACGACGCGGTCGCCACCGGCGAGGACCAGGACGTCGCCCGGGACGACATCGCCGGAGGGCACCTCGATCGCGCGACCGTCGCGCAACACACGGGCCCGCACCGGCGCGAGGTCGCGCAGCGACTCTGCCGCGCGGTCGGCCTCGCGCTCCTGCCACGCCCCGATCAGGGCGTTGGCGGC
>JAWVGD010000355.1:0-7919 GCA_033855515.1 Baekduia sp. | reverse complement strand
CGGGCGAGGGCGAGGGCGAGCGCCCCGCCATCGGCGAGGAGGAGATCGCCGACATCGTCTCGATGTGGACGGGCATCCCGGTGTTCAAGCTCACCGAGGCCGAGACCCAGAAGCTGATGCGCATGGAGGACGAGCTCCACAAGCGCGTCATCGGCCAGCACGCCGCCGTCGAGGTCATCTCCAAGGCGATCCGGCGCTCGCGCGCCGGGCTCAAGGACCCCAAGCGGCCGACCGGCTCGTTCGTGTTCCTCGGCCCGTCGGGCGTCGGCAAGACGGAGCTGGCTCGCACGCTCGCCGAGTTCCTGTTCGGCGACGAGGACTCGATGATCCGCATCGACATGTCCGAGTACATGGAGAAGCACGCGGTGTCGCGCCTCGTCGGGTCGCCCCCCGGCTACATCGGCTACGACGAGGGCGGCCAGCTCACCGAGGCCGTGCGGCGCAAGCCGTACTGCGTGCTCCTGCTCGACGAGATCGAGAAGGCGCACCCGGACGTGTTCAACATCCTCCTGCAGATCCTGGAGGACGGCCGTCTGACGGACTCGCAGGGGCGCACGGTGGACTTCCGCCACGCGATCGTGATCATGACGTCGAACATCGGCGCCTCCGAGATCGCTCGCAACACGCCGCTGGGCTTCGCCGTCTCCGACGACGAGACCGGGATGACGTACGACGACATGAAGCTGCGGGTCATGGGCGAGCTCAAGAAGGTCTTCCGGCCTGAGTTCCTCAACCGCATCGACGACGTCATCGTCTTCCACAAGCTGCAGAAGGACGAGATCAAGACGATCGTCGAGCTTCTGCTGCGGCGGATCCGGGAGTCGCTGGCCGAGCGCGAGCTGCAGCTCGAGCTCACCGACGACGCCAAGGACCTCCTGGTGGAGAAGGGCTGGGACCCCGCGATGGGTGCCCGTCCGCTGCGCCGGGCGATCCAGCGCTACATCGAGGACCCGCTCGCGGACTTCGTCCTGCGCGCCGAGCTCATGCCCGGCGGCACGGTCATGGTCGGCAAGGCCCCCGAGGGCGAGGAGCCCGAGGTGACGCTGGAGGTGGTGGCGCCCAAGAAGGTGCCCAAGCCGGTCGGCGTCGGCGCCACGGGCGGCGACGAGTCGGGCGATGAGCCGGCGGAGGAGAAGATCCTCCCGGGCGAGCCCGACCAGCCCCGCTCCGAGAGCCCGGACGTCGAGTAGCTCGACGCTCGCGAAGCACTGAGAAGGACCCGAGGGGCGGCCCTGAGCCGCCCCTCGGTCGTTCTCGCGCGGTTCGTGCTGGCATAGCGCGCGGGTTTCGGGAAGGATGGGCGACCGAGTGAGCGACCGCGGAGGAGAGCCCCCTTGGACACTGCACGCCTGAAGCGCATCCCGGTCTTCGCCGACCTGGACGACGACGCCCTGTCGAACATCGCCGCCCTGGCCGCCGAGGTCTCGGTGCCCGAGGGCAAGGAGCTCGTCCGCGAGGGCGACTACTCCTACGACGTCCTGGTCATCGAGGAGGGCACCGCGAAGGTCGAGCGCGGCGGCGAGCACCTCGCCGACCTCGGCCCCGGCGACGTCATCGGCGAGATGGGCGTCCTGGAACGCAGCCAGCGCAACGCGACCGTCGTCGCGACGTCGCCGATGATGCTCGTGACCCTGACGAGCTGGGACATCCGCAAGCTCCGCAAGTCGGCACCGGGCGTGGTGGAGCATCTGCGGGCGCTGGTGGAGCAGCGCAAGGAGCACGCCTGAACGCTCGCCCGGGGGCGAGGTTCAGGTCGCGTGTGTTCGCCCAGGGGGCGAAACCCGCACCGCGTAGGCTTCTGGCCATGTCGCCCGACGAGACGCTGGTCGAGATCAAGGTCCGGGACGACGGGCCCTACAAGGTCACCGGACCCGTCCGGCTCATCGACGCCGACGGGGCCGTGTTCGACGTCCCGGACGACCGGCCGCTCGCGCTCTGCCGCTGTGGGCATTCGCAGACCAAGCCGTTCTGCGACGCAGCGCACAAGACCGCCGGCTTCGAGAGCTGCCCGCGGGCCGGGGGCGCCGCGTGAGCGGCGACTCGACCCGCACCACCCACGCCGGATTGCCCGCGTCCGCCCAGGGGCAGCCGTTCCTCCCCGGCCCGACGTTCCAAGCCGGCAACCACTGGTCCGGAGACGCCGACCCGGACGCCTACGGCCGGACCGGGAACCCGACGTGGACCCGCTACGAGCGTGCGCTCGCCGAGCTGGAGGGCGGCGGCGAGGCGATCGTCCTGGCCTCCGGCATGGCAGCCG
This sequence comes from Baekduia sp., assembly GCA_033855515.1. Classification (GTDB taxonomy): domain Bacteria; phylum Actinomycetota; class Thermoleophilia; order Solirubrobacterales; family Solirubrobacteraceae; genus Baekduia. The sequence goes on along the minus strand of JAWVGD010000355.1, from coordinate 5,662 downwards.
TGGCGGCCGTCCTGCTGCCGGTGCTCAAGCCGGGGGATGTCCTCGTGGCGCCGAGCGACGCCTACCCCGGCGTGCGGAGCATCGCGACGGGCCACCTGGAAGCGCGTGGGGTGGAGGTCCGGCTCGTGGCCTCCCGGGGCGATGCCGTCCGGGCCGCCGTTGACGGCGCGACGCTCGTCTGGATCGAGACGCCGTCCAACCCCGGCATGGACCGCCTCGACGTGGCGGCCCTGGCGGACGCCACCCACGACGCGGGCGCGCTGCTGGCGGTCGACGGCACGCTGGCCACACCGCTGCGCCAGCGGGCGCTGGACCTCGGCGCCGACTTCGCGATGACGAGCGCGTCGAAGTACCTGACCGGCCACTCCGACCTCGTGCTCGGCTCCGTGGCGACGCGCGACCCCGAGCGCGCGACGGCGATCCGCGACTGGCGGGCGCTGACCGGGTCGATCCCCGGCCCGTTCGAGGTCTGGCTCGCGCACCGCTCGCTGGCGACGCTCGCGCTGCGGCTGGAGCGTCAGGAGGCCAACGCCGCCGCGCTCGTCGCAGCGCTCGAGGCGCACCCGGCGGTCACCGACGTCCGCTGGCCCGGGGTCGGCGCCGTGCTCGTCTTCACCCTGCCGAGCGCCGAGGCGGCCGAGCGCTTCCTGGCGGCCACGACGCTGGTCGCCGACGCGACGAGCTTCGGCGGCGTCCACGCGACGGCCGAGCGCCGCCGCCGCTGGGGCACCGACGACGTGGCCGCCGGCTTCATCCGCTGCAGCGCCGGCATCGCGGACGCCGCCGACCTCGGCGCCGACGTCCGCGCCGCCCTCGAGGCCGCCAGCTGACCCTGGACGCGCCGCGGCCGCGCCGTTAGCGTCGGCGGCCATGGGACGTCGGACGAGCTACACGCCCGGAACGCCGTGCGCGGTGGACCTGGTCACCCCCGATCGCGACGCCGCCAAGGGGTTCTACGGCGGCCTGTTCGGATGGTCCGCCGAGGACCTCGAGCACGGCTACATGATGTTCCGTCTCGACGGCGCCGTCGTCGCCGGGGCGATCGCGCTGACCGAGGAGGCCGCGGCCGCCGGCACGCCGCCCAACTGGACGACCTACATCGCGGTCGCCGACGTCGATGCCGTGGTCGCGCGCGTGACCGAGCTCGGCGGCACGGTGATGGGCGCGGTCTTCGAGATCCCGGGCGCGGGACGCGGCGCGGCATTCGCCGACCCGCAGGGCGCGGTCCTGCTGCTGTGGGAACCGGCCGGCTTCGCGGGCGCCGAGCTCGTCAACGGCCCCGGTGCGTGGGCGTGGAACGACCTCCAGACCGCCGACCCCGAGGCGGCGCTGCCGTTCTACGAAGGGCTCTTCGGCTGGACGTTCGAGGAGATCGCCGAGAGCCACGGCCTGTACTGGACCATCACGCACGAGGGACGCACGATCGGTGGCGTCCTGCGCGCGTCCGAGACGCGGCATCCGTTCTGGGCCGTCTACTTCGGGGTCCCGTCGGTCGACGCGGCCCGCGAGCAGATCGCCGCCGCCGGCGGCCATCACCTCGCCGGCCCGTTCACGGTCCCCAACGGCCGCTTCGCGCTCGAGGCCGACCCTCAGGGCGCGGTCTTCGCGATCGTCGACGGCACCTACGACGACTGACGCGAGCGGCCCGGCGCGGCGGCTGTCGGTGCGCTGACACAGCGGGCCGCGGACGGGGGGCGAAGCCGTCGGGGGCCGACCCTAGTCTGGGTGACCCTCATGGCCCGCCCGTCCACCATCCACGTCTGCACCGCCTGCGGGCACACCGAGGCCCGCTGGCACGGGCAGTGCCCGGGCTGCGACGAGTGGAACACGCTCGTCGAGGAGCGCGCGCCCGCCGCGCGCCCCGGCGGCGGGGCAGGCGGCGGCGGCCGGCGTGGTGCGGCGGCGCCGGTGCCGGTCGCGCTGCGCGACGTGCGCGCGGAGGCCATCGCGCGCCTGTCGACCGGGATCGGGGAGCTGGACCGCGTGCTGGGCGGCGGGCTCGTCCCGGGATCGCTCGTCCTGCTCGGCGGCTCGCCGGGCATCGGCAAGTCGACGCTGACGGGCATGGCGATGGGCAACCTCGCCGGCGCCGGGCGCCAGACGCTGTACGTCTCCGGCGAGGAGTCGGCCGCCCAGATCCGTCTGCGGGCCGAGCGCCTGGAGCACGCCGCCTGCCGCGCGCTCGACGTGCCCGTGCTGGCGGAGACCGACCTCGACGCCGTTCTGGCCACCGTCGAGGCCCACCGCCCCGACGTCTGCGTCATCGACTCCGTCCAGACGCTGCACGCTCCGGACCTCACGGGCGCGCCTGGCTCGGTCGGCCAGGTCCGCGAGGTCGCCTCGCGCCTCATGCGCGTGGCCAAGTCCGCGGGCACGACCGTGATCCTCGTCGGGCACGTCACCAAGGAAGGCTCGATCGCGGGTCCCCGCGTCCTCGAGCACCTCGTCGACTGCGTGCTGCAGTTCGAGGGTGAGCGCGAGCGCACCTACCGGACGCTGCGCGCGCTGAAGAACCGCTTCGGCTCCACGAGCGAGACCGGCGTGTTCGAGATGAAGCAGGGCGGCCTGGTCGAGGTGCTCGACCCCAGCGCCCGCTTCGTCGGCGAGGCCACCGGCAAGCCCGGCAGCGTCGTGCTCGCCGCGATGGAGGGCAGCCGCCCGCTGCTGGTCGAGGTGCAGGCGCTCGTGTCGCCCAGCGAGCTCGTGCCGCCGCGGCGCGTGGTGACCGGCATCGACCGCAACCGCCTCGCGCTGGTCCTCGCGGTGCTCGGACGCCACGCCGGCGTCGGGGTCGGAACCGCCGACGTCTTCGTCAACGTCGTCGGCGGCGTGCGGGTCGACGAGCCGGGCGCCGACCTTGCGGTCGCGCTCGCGGTCGCCAGCGCCCACCGCAACGTCGCGCTGGGCAGCGAGGGCCGGCCGCTGGCGTGCTTCGGGGAGCTGGGGCTCACCGGCGAGCTGCGCACCGTCGGCCACCCGGAGCGGCGCCTGGAGGAGGCCGAGAAGTTCGGGTTGCGCGACCCCGTGCATCCCGGCGCCACCAAGACGCTGCGCCACGCGCTGAAGGCCGCCTTCGCGGTGGCGCAGCCCCTCGCCGCCTGACCAAGATGCGCGTGTGCCTGCACCCGCCTCGGGCGGGTAGGGCGAAGGCGATGCGTCGCTTCCTGCTCCTCGCGCTCCTGCTCCTGACCGGCGCGCTCGGCGCGGCCGGGCCGGCACGGGCCGCCGGGGTGATCGACAGCGCCGCCCGGGCGCTGGGCTCCGATCCCGTCTACGACGCCCCCGGCCCGCAGACGACCCTGAGCGACGCGGACGCCGCGGCGCTGCGGCGCCGCATCGAGCGCGGCGACGCAGGGCCCGTCTACGTCGCAGTCCTGCCGGCCTCGGCCATCGACGAGGCGGGCGGCGACCCCGCCGAGGTCGTCCGCCGCCTCGCCCAGGCCGTCGGGCGCCGCGGGACCTACGCGGCGATCTCGGGCAAGAGCTTCCGCGCCGGCAGCACCGACGTCTCCGGCGCGTCGGCGGCGGCCACCGCGGCCCTGGCCGCCGAGCGCAGCGGAGGGCCGTCCGCGGTGCTGCAGGACTGGGTCGATCGCGTCGCCCAGGCCCGATCCGGCGCCGGCACCGGCGGAACGTCCGGCCGCGGCTCCGGTGGTGGCGGCAGCTCCGGCCCGGGCACCGGGCTGCTGGTCGTCCTCGGCGTCCTGGGGGGCGGCGCGCTGCTGGCCACCGCGGCCGGCCGTCGCCAGCGCCGTCGCGAGGAGCAGGCCCAGCTCGACGACCTGCGCACCGCGGCGCGCGACGACCTCGTGGCGCTCGGCGACGACGTCCGCGACATCGACCTCGACATCGAGATGCCGGACGCCGACCCGCGGGCCCGCGCCGAGCTCGGCCGCGGGCTGGAGGCCTATGAGCGCGCCGAGCGCCTCCTGGCCCGCGCGCGCCACCCGGATGACATCGCGGCCGTCACGCGCACCGTCGACGACGGCCGCCAGGCGATGGCCGCCTCACGGGCGCTCCTGGACGGCCACGAGCCGCCTGAGCGGCGGCCGCCGTGCTTCTTCGATCCACGCCACGGCCCGTCGGTCACCGAGGCGGTGTGGGCGCCTCCCGGCGGCCAGGAGCGCGAGGTCCCCGTCTGCGCGGCCGACGCCGCCCGCCTGGCCGACGGCCAGGACCCCCAGACGCGCGAGGTGCTCGCCGGCGGCCGGTCCGTGCCGTACTACATGGCGCCCTCCTACTTCGGGCCGTGGGCGGGCGGGTTCTTCGGCGGCGGGGGCGGCATGTTCCTGCCCGGCCTGCTCGCCGGCACGCTGCTCGGCGGCTCGCTGTTCGGCCCCGGCGTCGCGTTCGGCGACGGGTGGGGCGGATCCGACGAGGGCTCGGACGGCGGCTTCGGCGGCGGCGATTCCGGCGGCGGAGGGTTCGACGGTGGCGGCTTCGACGTCGGCGGCGGAGACTTCGGCGGGGGCGACTTCGGGGGCGGCGGAGACTTCTAGCGCAACGTCCAGGAACATGTGCGGACCCCATAAGGCCGATCTAAAGGCTCCCTGGTAGAATTGACCAGGATGGCGCAGCGATCCGGGGATGAGCTGAACGAGCTCGAGAGCCGTCAAGAGCCCCGGCTCGTCAAGGCGCTGGAGATGGTTGCCCCCGGGACGGCGCTTCGCGAGGGCCTGGACAACATCCTCCACGCCCACACCGGCGGCCTGCTGGTCATCGGCGACCACGACGAGCTGAGCTTCCTCTTCTCCGGTGGCATCAAGCTGGACGTCGACTACACGCCGGCGCTCCTCTACCAAGTCGCCAAGATGGACGGTGGCATCGTCCTGAACGCCAACGCGACGAAGATCGCCATGGCCAACGTCCAGCTCACGCCGGATCCGACGGTCCTCACGCTGGAGACCGGCACCCGCCACCGCACCGCCGAGCGCGTCTCCAAGCAGACCGACGCGGTCGTCATCGCGATCTCGCAGCGCCGCGAGGTCGTCTCGCTCTACGTCGACGGCGCGAAGTACATCCTCGAGGACATCCCCGTCGTGCTGGCCAAGGCCAACCAGGCGCTGGCGACCCTCGACAAGTACCGCACGCGGCTCGACCAGGTCTCCACGCGCCTGACCGCGCTGGAGTTCGAGGGCGGCGCCACGCTGCACGACGTCCTGACGGTCCTCCAGCGCTCCGAGCTCGTGACGCGCATGGCCGTCGAGATCGAGCGCTACATCGTCGAGCTCGGGACCGAGGGCCGGCTCATCGAGATGCAGCTCGAGGAGGTCATGGTCGGCGTCGCCGCCGACAAGGCCGCCCTCATCCACGACTACCTGGCCGCCGACTCCGACGAGACCTTCGCCGCGGCGCTGGACCAGCTCGGCCGGATGCCCCATCAGGACCTGCTCGACTTCGGCCGCCTCGCCGAGCTGATGGGCTACGACCGCAAGCTCAACACCCTCGACTACCCCGTCTCGCCCCGCGGCTTCCGGATCCTGGGCCGCGTCCCGCGCCTGCCGAAGCTCGTCGTGGCGCAGATCGTCAAGGAGTTCGGCGGCTTGGACGAGCTCCTGGCCGCCACCGACGCCGAGCTGGAGACCGTGGAGGGCGTCGGAGAGATTCGTGCGAAGGACATCCGCGAGGGGCTTCGCCGCTTGCAGGAGATCAACCTCGTCGA
>JAWVGD010000354.1:0-2935 GCA_033855515.1 Baekduia sp. | reverse complement strand
GCGTTCATCCTGGACAACCCGAACGGCACGTTCCTCTGCATCCCGACGGCGTTCGTGTCGTGGACCGGCGAGGCGCTCGACCACAAGATCCCGCTGCTGCGCTCGATGGACGCGCTGTCGCGGAGCGGCCTGAAGGCGCTCAAGCTCTTCGGCGAGACCGACGCGCAGCGCATCTTCACGACGGTCGGGCCCGAGCAGGAGTACTTCCTCATCGACGAGCAGTACTACTTCGAACGCCCCGACCTGTACACGACGGGCCGCACGCTCTTCGGCGCCAAGCCGCCCAAGGGCCACGAGCTCGACGAGCACTACTTCGGCTCGATCCCCGAGCGCGTGCTGGCGTTCATGATGGAGTCCGAGGAGGAGCTCCGCAAGCTCGGCGTGCCGGTCAAGACGCGCCACAACGAGGTCGCCCCCGCGCAGTACGAGCTGGCGCCGATCTTCGAGAACTCCAACGTCGGCTCCGACCACCAGCAGCTGACGATGCAGATCATGCAGAACGTCGCCCGCCGCTACGGGTTCGTCTGCCTCCAGCACGAGAAGCCGTTCGCCGGCGTCAACGGCTCGGGCAAGCACAACAACTGGTCGATGGGCACCGACACCGGCCACAACCTGCTCAACCCGGGCGAGACGCCGGACGAGAACGCGCAGTTCCTGTTCTTCTGCGCCGCGGTGATCAAGGCCGTCAACAAGCACCAGGCGCTGCTGCGCGCCTCGGTGGCCAACGTCGGCCAGGACCACCGCCTGGGCGCCAACGAGGCGCCGCCGGCGATCATCTCGATCTTCCTCGGCGCCGAGCTCGAGCAGGCGTTCACGAAGATCTCCACCGGCAAGGGCCGGCGCGTCAAGAAGGGCCTGATGGGCCTGGGTGCCGAGGTGCTGCCGAAGCTCCCGCGCGACGGCGGCGACCGCAACCGCACGTCGCCGTTCGCCTTCACCGGCAACAAGTTCGAGTTCCGCGCGCTGGGCTCCAGCATGTCGCTGGGCTTCGTCAACACGGTGCTCAACACCATCGTCGCCGAGGCGATCGACGAGCTGACCAGCGACCTGGAGAAGCAGCTCAAGGCGGCCAAGGGCGACATCGGCGTGGCGGTCCCGCTGGTGGTCAAGAGCGTGTGGGAGAACGACAGCGCCATCATCTTCAACGGCGACGGCTACTCCGAGGAGTGGCATGCCGAGGCGAAGGAGCGCGGGCTCTACGACCTGCCGACGACCCCCGATGCGCTGCCGTGGATCGTCAACAAGCAGACCGTCACGTCGTTCGAGAACTACAACGTGCTCTCGCAGCGCGAGCTGGAGTCGCGCTACGAGGTGTTCGTCGAGCAGTACGCGACCAAGCTCAACATCGAGGCGGAGACCGCGGCCTCGATGGCCCGGACGATGATCCTCCCGGCGGCCGTGCGCCACCTGGCGGAGCTGAAGGCCGGCGGCGTGGACGCGCTGATCTCCGAGGTCGAGCCGCTGGTGAGCGACCTGCACGCCGCGCTGCTCGCGCTTGAAAAGGCCAACGACCACGACGGTCCCGAGGGCGGCCTGACCCACGCGAAGTACATGCGGGACACGGTGATCCCGGCGATGGACGGGGTCCGCGAGATCGCCGACCGCCTGGAGCGCCTGGTGGCCGACGACCTGTGGCCGCTGCCCAAGTACTCCGAGATGCTGTTCATCAAGTAGGGGCGGGCCGGCGCGCCCGCGCCGTCGCTGCAGGACCGGAGGCCCCGTCGCGCGACGCGCGACGGGGCCTTTCGTGACACCCCGTGCGCCCCGCGTGACCCGCCGCGCGCGAGCCTCCGGGGGTGCCCGACATGAGTGGCGCATACGGTCACTCAGACCGGCCACCCCTCGGCCCGGACGCCGTCGTGGCGCGGTTCGCGGCCCACCAGCACGGGGTCGTGGGCCTGGCTGAGCTGCGGGCCGCGCGCCTGACCGGGCGGGCGATCACGCGTCGGGTCGCAGCCGGGCGGCTGCACCGCCTCTTCCCCGGCGTCTACGCCGTCGGGCATCCGCGGCTGACGCCGGACGGACGCCGGTACGCCGCGGTGCGGGCGTGCGGCCCCGGGGCGAGGGCGAGCCACCTGATGGCGAGCGCGCTGTGGGGCCTGCGCGCCAGCGCAAAGCTCGAGGTGACGGTGCCCGGACGCCGCCGAGGGCCGCGCGAGGTCGTGGTGCACGAGACGCGGGTGCTGGGCGAAGCGCACATCGCCGTCGTCCGCAACATCCCGGTGACGAGCCTCGCCCGGACCCTGGCGGACCTCGCGGACGTGCTCGCCGAGGACCGGCTTGAGCGTGTCCTGGACCACGCCGGCCGCCACTCGGCCTTCGATCGGCGCCAGGTCGAGGCCGTGCTCGACGACCTGCCGGGACGCCACGGCGCGCCGCTGCTGCGCGCAATGCTGGGAACCCCGAGCGCCGGCATGACGCGCAGCGCGCTCGAGGACGCGTTCCTGGCCTTGTGCCGCCGCGGCGCGCTCCCGGTTCCCCGCCTCAACACGCACATCGCGGTCGGCCCGCGGCTCGTCGAGGCCGACGCGCTGTTCGCCGACGCACAGGTCGTGGTCGAGCTCGACGGAGCCCAGACCCACGACAGCACGCCCGCCTTCCACGCCGATCGCCGTCGCGACACGGCGCTGGCCGCCCTCGGCTTCCAGACCCTGCGCTACACCTGGGACCGCGTGACGGGCGAGCCCGAGGCGGTCACCGCGGAGCTGCGGGCGGTCCTGACGCGCCGTCTGCCGGCCGGCCGCTGACCCACCACTGCAGTTCCACGCCTTCCTGGGCAGGCGCGTCGCCTGGCAGGATCACCGGCGGCGGGCCCTACCCTGACACAACTGTGTCAAGGTTGCGCTACCCTTTTCGGCATGCGCGATTTCCTGGCCGCCGCCCGTGACCACGTCGTCGTCTTCGACGGTTCGATGGGCGCGACGCTGGAGGAGTT
>JAWVGD010000353.1:0-4535 GCA_033855515.1 Baekduia sp. | reverse complement strand
TCGACGCACAGGATCACGAGCGCGCCCTGCTTGCCCTCCCGCAGCGCCGAGCGCAGGTGCTCCGGCGCGACGCGCCCGCCGCGGGCGGCGACGAGCGTCGGCACGATCGCGATGTCGTCCTCGCCGTGCCGCGCGCCCACCGCGACGCCAGTGCCGCGCGTGCGGGCCCGGCGCCCCACGACGCCGAGACCGCGCGTGGGCGTCAGGGCGACGACCGGGGCGCCGACGGCGTCGGCGGCGTCGACCGGTGGCGCGGTGGCCTCGATGGGTTGGCGCGGCGCGGCCGGGCGCCCCGCGGCGCCCTCGCCCACCGAGGGGTCGGACCCCTCGATCTCAGCTTCCTCTTCAGAGCCCGTGTCTTGCTGCGGTCGTTGTGGTGAGGGGGTCAGACCCTCATCGTGGGCTTCATCTTCGGATGGCGGTGGCTCGGTCTCGCCGTCCTGCTCGGCCAGCGCTTCGGAGACCGTCTGAGGCGACGGCGGCGGGGCGAGCGGGTCGCGGCGCAGGCGATGGGTCAGCGCGAGCGCCGCCGCGCGCTCCACGTGCGCGTCGCCGACCTCCTCGGAGCGATCCAGCGCCGCGAGCGCCAGCGCGGCGCGCGTGCAGGCGAGATCGGCGCGCAGCCCGTCGACCTGTAGCCGCGCGCACAGCGCGGTGATCCGGACGAGCTGCCGGTCGGGCAGGCGGACGCCCGGCAGCGCGGCGCGCGCGGCGACCAGGCGCGCGGCCAGCGTCTGCTCGCCCGCAGTATGCGCGGCGGCGAAGCGGGCCGGGTCGGCGTCGAAGCGCAACCGGCGGCGCACGACCTCGGTGCGCTGGGCCGGGTCGGCGGGGGCGCGCACCTCGACGCCGAGGCCGAAGCGATCCAGCAACTGGGGGCGCAGCTCGCCCTCCTCGGGGTTCATCGTCCCGACGAGGAGGAAGCGCGCGGGATGGCGGACGCCGTGGCCGTCGCGCTCGACGACGTTGATCCCCGAGGCGGCGACGTCGAGCAGCACGTCGACGGCCGCGTCGGGCAGGAGGTTGACCTCGTCGGCGTACAGCACCCCGCGGTGCGCGGCCGCGAGCAGGCCCGGCTCGAAGACGGCGCGGCCCTCCTGGAGCGCGCGGCGGACGTCGAGCGCGCCGACGACCCGCTCGATCGTGGCTCCCAGCGGCAGCTCCACCATCGGCGCGTCGCGCCGGACGACCCCATCATGTCGCTCGTCGCACGGGCAGTCCTCGCCCGGCGCGACGCCGTAGGCGCAGCCCGCCGCCACGTCCTGCGCGGGAAGGAGCGCCGCCAGCGCGCGGACCGCCGTCGTCTTGGCGGTGCCCCGCTCCCCGCGCACGAGCACGCCGCCGAGGCGATCGTCGATCGCGCACAGCAGCAGCGCCTCGACGAGATCCTCCTGCCCGACGATGGCCGTCAGCGGATAGCGCACGGCGCTCACCGGTCATCCTCCGGCGGCCGCGGAAGGGAGCCCCCGGACGAGCTCCCGCCCGGTGACGTCGCCCCCTGGGCGACGGTCACCGCGGCCTCGGCGAAGGTCGCCATGCCGTCGTGCAGGGCGCACGCGGCCTGGACCAGCAGCAGCGCGGTCGCCGCGCCCGAGCCCTCGCCGAGCCGCAGGTCGAGCTCGACCAGCGGGCGCAGCCCGAGCCACGCCAGCAGGTGCTCGTGAGCGGGCTCGACGGACCGGTGTCCCGCCAGCAGGCGGTCGCGCAGCGCGGGGGCCATCGCCACCGCCACGGCCACGGCCGCCGTCGCGATCACGCCGTCGCAGATGAGGCCCAGGCCGTGCTCACCGGCGCCGAGCGCCAGCCCGCACAGCACCGCCAGCTCGCCGCCGCCCAGGCGCCGCAGCAACTCCACCATGTCGCCGTCGACGTGCGGCCCGTGCAGCGCCAGCGCGCGCTCGATCACCGCGCGCTTGCGCTGCAGGCCCGCGTCGTCGATGCCGGTCCCGCGGCCGACGACCGCCGCCGCATCCAGCCCGGTCAGCGCCGCCGTGAGGCACGCCGCCGGCGTCGTGTTGCCGATGCCCATCTCGCCGGCGATCAGCAGATCGATCCCGTCGGCGGCGGCCTGCGCGGCCAGGTCGCGCCCGGCGCGCAGCGCGCTGCGGACCTCGTCGACGCGCAGCGCCGGCTCGACCGCCAGGTTGCGCGAGGGTGCCGGCAGCCCGACGTCCAGCGCGGCCACGCCGCCGGGCGGCGCGATCACGCCCGCGTCGACCAGCACGACGTCGGCGCCCGCGTGGCGCGCCAGGACGGTGATCGCGGCGATGCCCGCCCCGAAGGCGCCGAGCATCTGCCCCGTGACCTCCTGCGGGAACGCCGAGACGCCCTCAGCGGCGACGCCGTGGTCGGCGGCCGCGACGACGATTCGCGTGCGCGGCGTGGGCCGCGCCCGCCCGGTGACACCGGCGACCCAGCCGGCGACCTCCTCGAGCCGGCCGAGCGACCCCGGCGGCTTGAGCAGCTGCGCCTGGCGGGCCAGCGCGGCGTCGCGGGCGGCGACGTCGAAGGCCTTCATCATGGGAACGGCCATCGTGCTGGTCATGCCGTGGTCTCCTCGGTCGACTCCTCCAACTGCGCTTCGACGTCGAGCAGCTCGTCGCGCAGCGCCTCCAGCGTCCCGGGCTCCGGCGCCGCCCACAGGCCGCGCTCGGCGGCCTCCAGCAGGCGCTCGGTCATCGCCTGCAGCGCCCACGGGTTGGACTTGCGCAGGAACGCCCCGACGTCGGGATCGCGCACGTACTTCTCGGCGACCGCCTCGTACATCCAGTCGTCCACGACGCCCGTGGTCGCGTCGTAGCCGAAGAGGAAGTCGACGGTGGCCGCCAGCTCGAAGGCGCCCTTGTAGCCGTGGCGCACCATCGCGCCGATCCAGCGCGGGTTGGTGACGCGTGAGCGGAAGACGCGGCGCGCCTCCTCGGCCAGCGACAGCGCCCGCACGCGCGCCGGGTCGGCGCTGTCGCCGACCCACGCCTTCGGGTCGCGGCCGCTCAGCGCGCGCACCGCAGCGACCATCCCGCCGTGGTACTGGAAGTAGCCGTCGGAGTCGAAGAGGTCGTGCTCGCGGTTGTCGATGTTCTTGACAGCGACCTCGATGCGCGCGAAGCAGTCGCGGACGGCGCCGCGGGCCTCCGTCCCGTCGAGGCCGGCGCCGTAGGCGTAGCCGCCCCAGGCCTCGTAGACCGCGGCCAGGTCGGCGTCGTCGCGCCAGTTGCGCGCGTCGATCAGCTCGAGCAGGCCCGCGCCGTAGGAGCCGGGCGCCGAGCCGAAGACCCGCGCGCTGGCCCGCCGCCACGAACCGGCCCGGTCGGCGGGTCCGAATTCCTCGGCCAGCCGGCCGGCGTCGGCGCGCACGTGCTTGCGGACGTAGTTGTCGTCGTCGGCCTCCTCCAGCGCCGCGACGGTCGTCACCGCGTCGTCGATCAAGGACACCAAGTGCGGGAAGGCGTCGCGGAAGAAGCCCGAGATCCGGACGACGACGTCGATGCGTGGGCGGCCGAGCTCCCCGGCGGGGATCACCGCGATCCCCGTGACGCGCCGCGTGTCGGGGTCCCACACCGGGCGCACGCCGAGCAGGTGGAGGATCTCGGCGACGTCGTCGCCGTGGGTGCGCATCGCGGCGGTGCCCCAGACGACGATGCCGACCGTCTCGGGATGGCGCCCGTCCTCCTCCATGTGGCGCGCGAGCAGCGCGTCGCCCAGCCGGACGCCGACGTCCCAGGACAGCTGCGACGGCAGGGCCTTGGGGTCGACGCCGTAGAAGTTGCGGCCGGTGGGCAGGACGTCGACGCGCCCGCGCGTCGGCGAGCCCGAGGGCCCGGCCGGGACGTAGCGCCCGTCCAGCGCGGCCAGGACCGCGTCCAGCTCGCCGGTCGACGCGCGCAGGCGCGGGACGAGCTCGTCGCAGGCGAACGCGAGGGCGGCGAGGACCGCGGGGTCGTCGGTGCCGAGCACGTCGCGCGCGACCTCGGCGACCGCGGCCGGCGACCAGCCGCGGGCGCTCAGCGCATCCAGCACCATGTCCTGCGCGGCATCGAGGCGATCGAGCTCCTCGCGCGCGCCCGCCGCGATCAATGCGAGCTCGTCCACGCCGCGGGCCACGCCGATCGCACGCCGCAGCGCCGGGACGTCGGCGTTGGGCAGCCGCATGATCGCGGCGACGAGGTTGCGCAGCGGCTCGCCGGCGGGCTCGCCACCGAGGATGTGCAGGCCGTCGCGCACCTGCAGGTCCTTGACCTCGCAGAGGTAGGTGTCGAGGTGCTCGATGACCGTCCCGATCGCGGCCTCGCCGGCGGGCGCCGCGTCGGGCTCCAGCCCCAGGTCGTGGTGGAGGTTGGCCTCCAGCAGCGCCGCCCAGATGCGGACGCCGAGCGCGGGGAGCTTGCTCGGGTCCAGCGCCTCCATGCGGGCGTACTCGTCGAGCAGGTCCTCGAGCGCCGCGAGCTCGTCGTGGGTCCCGGAGCGCGCCATCGGCGCGATCAGGTGGTCGACGATCGTCGCGTGGACGCGGCGCTTGGCCTGCACGCCCTCGCCCG
>JAWVGD010000352.1:0-3035 GCA_033855515.1 Baekduia sp. | reverse complement strand
AGCAGGTCGCCGGAGACCAGGCGCGCCTCCAGGTCGCGGCGCTGCTGGGGCGTGTAGCCGGCGCGGTACGGCGCGACGCGGTCGCGGAGGGCGGGATGCGCGTCGCCGAGCTGGTCGGCGATGAGCTTGGCCACCAGCTCCACACCCTTGCGCGACTTGACGAAGCAGATGGTCCGCGCGCCGCCCTTGACCAGCTCGGTGACCATCTCGGCCGCCTCGGCCAGCGCGCTGCGGCGCGTCTGCAGCGCCTCGTCGGTCACCGGCGGGTTCCACATGGCGATCTCCCGCGCGGCGCCCGGCGACCCGTCGCGGTCGACGTGCGTGAAGCCGTCCAGTCCGGTCAGCCGCTCGGCCAGCTCGACCGGGTTGGCGATCGTGGCCGAGGCCAGCAGGAAGCGCGGCTCGGTCCCGTAGGCCGCGGCGATCCGGCGCAGGCGGCGCAGCACGTTGCCGACGTGCGAGCCGAAGACGCCGCGGTAGACGTGGGCCTCGTCGACGACGACGGCGGCCAGGTTGGAGAAGAAGTCCCCCCATGCCGCGTGGTTGGGGAGGATCCCCATGTGCAACATGTCCGGGTTGGTCAGGATGAGGTTGGACCGGCGCCGGATCGCGGTGCGGTCCTCGCGCTTGGTGTCACCGTCGTAGATCGCCGGGCGCACCCGGCGGCCGAGCCGGAAGGACGCGATCGCGCGCGCCTGGTCCTGGGCCAGCGCCTTGGTCGGATACAGGTACAGGGCGCGCGCCTTCGCGTCGGTGCAGAGCACGTCGAGCGTCGGCAGGTTGAAGCACATGGACTTGCCCGACGCGGTCCCCGTCGTCACCACGACCGGGCCGTCGGCCGCCGCGTCCAGCGCCAGGGCCTGGTGGCTGAAGAGCGCGTCGATGCCGATCGCGTGGAGGCCCTCCGCGAGAGCCGGATGGAGGTCGGCGGGCAGCGGCTCCAGCACGGGTGCGCGTGCGCCCTCGAATGCCTGGCGAACCAGGCGTTCGTCGTCGCGGCCGGCCTGCAGCAGCTCGGTCCACGGCTCGGCGATGGAGGTCTTGGGCGCCACGCGGGCGATCAGGCGCCGGCAGGCAGTTGCGCCACGCGAAGCCAGAACTCGCGAAAGGCGCGTACGGCCTCGAGGTAGTTCGCGAAGACCGTCGGCTTCGTGACGAAGCTGGACGCGTGCAGGTCATAGGCCGTCTCGACGTCGCTGCGCGTGGCCGACGTCGTGAAGACCACGACCGGCAGGCGCCGCAGCCGCGGGTTGCCGTCGGCGCGCAGCGCCTTGAGCACCTCGAAGCCGCCCATGCGCGGCAGGTTGAGGTCCAGGACGACGAGGTCGGGCTCGGCGGCGTTGCCGAACTCGCCCTCCCGGCGCAGGAACGCGAGGGCGTCCTCGCCGTGGCGCACGACGTCCAGCGCGACCTGCGGCTCGCTGTCGGAGAGCGCCTCGCGCAGCAGCTCGACGTCGGACTCGCTGTCCTCGACGACGAGCAGGCGTTGCAGACCGGTGCTCATCAGGCGTCCTGCGCCGAAGGGAGCGACACGACGAACGTGGCGCCCTCACCGGGAGTCGACTCGACGCGGATCCCGCCGCCGTTGGACTCCACGATCTTCTTCACGATGGCCAGTCCCATGCCCGTGCCAGGGTACTCCTCGGCGGTGTGCAGACGCTGGAACAGGCCGAACACCCGTTCCTGGAAGCGCGGCTCGATCCCGATGCCGTTGTCGGACACCGCGATCTCCCAGTGGCCGTCGCGGCGCTGCGCCTCCGCACGCACCTGCGGCGGGGCGTCGCCCCGGTACTTCAGCCCGTTGCCGATCAGGTTCTGCAGCATGGACGTCATCTCCCGCTGACGCGCCTGGACGTGCGGGAGGTCGGCGCGCGTGACCGTCGCACCCGCGTCCCTGATGGCGTGCTGGAGGTTCGCGACGGCCAGGTCCCACGCGTCGTTGAGGGAGATCGTCTGCGACTCGCTGACCGCACGGCCCGTCCGCGAGTACTCCAGCAGGTCGGCGATGAGGTGCGACATGCGTCCGGCGCCGTCGCTGACGAAGCCCAGCCAGGACCGCGCGCGGTCGTCGAGCTGGTCGCCGACGCGGTTCTCCAGCAGCCCGACGTAGGACGTGATCGTCCGCAGCGGCTCCTGGAGGTCGTGGGAGGCGAGATAGGCGAAGTGCTCGAGCTCCTCGTTGGAGCGCCGAAGCTGCTCCTCGCGCTCGCGCAGCTCGACGGTCATCGTCTCGGCCAGGCGGACGGCGCGCGTGCGCGCGGTGGAAAGGGCGCTGAGCAGTGCGGCGGCGAGCAGGCTGACGAGGACGCCGGCGAAGGCGATCACCCACGGCACGGCGCGCTCGCCCGGCGTCAGGAGCGCGCCCGTGTAGGTGTAGGCCATGGCCCACCGGCGGCCGGCGACCTCGAGCGTCCGGACGCGCGTGCGGCCGGGGTCACGCGCCCGCGTGGCGAGGCCGGGGCGCAGGTCGAAGGCGACCGCGTTGCTGGTGATCGGGGCGCTCGCCGGGACCGTCGCCGCGGGGCCGAGGTCGTAGACCTCCAGGTCGGTCCGCGGCCGCAGGTCGCCGAGCACGCCACGCAGCAGGTTGTCGACGCGGAACGCCGCGTAGACGACGCCCTTCCAGGGACGCGGGGCGCCGGTCAGCGAGGGCGGCCCGCCGTAGACCGGGACCATCAGGTCGAAGCCGAGCGAGCTGCCGCGCGCCTGGACGAGGCCGATCGGCGCGCTCGCCGCCAGCTGCCCGGTGCGGCGGGCCAGGAGCGCGGCGCGGCGCCGGTTGGCCTCGGAGAAGAAGTCCAGCCCGAAGGCCTGGGAGTTGCCCGGCGGCCGCTCGATGTGGTCGATGACCAGGGCCTCCTGCGCGTCGGGCGCCGGCGTGGGATGGATCACGAAGCGCGGGTAGTCAAGGCCGCTGCGCGAGGCCTCGCGCTGGACGCGGCGCGCGTAGCTCCGCAGGCCGGCGCGCGGCACGTAACTCGCAAAGCCGACGACCTGCACGCCGGGGAAGCGCTCGATGACGCCCTGGTCGGCGA
>JAWVGD010000351.1:0-3614 GCA_033855515.1 Baekduia sp. | reverse complement strand
GGCCGCCGGCGTCGGTGAGCTCCACGAGAAGGCGCCGGCGATCGTCCGGCGCGCGGCGACGGGTGACCAGGCCGTCGGCCTCCAGCTCGTTGAGGAGCCCGACCAAGTTGGTGCGGTCGACCTGGAGCACGGAGGCCAGCGCCTGCTGCGTCCCTCCGCCGTGGTCGCGCAGCACGGTCAGCGCGATGAGGTGCCGCGGGCGCAGGCCCAGCGGCTTGAGCGCGCCCTCGGAGCGCACCCGGGTGAGCCGCGCGAGGTGGTCGAGCAGCGCCGAAGACCGATGGGTCGCGATGGGGGCGGGCGTCCGGGCGATGTTCCGCAGTCTATGACCCTGCTCCGACTTGTCGTATGGTGTCATTCGTTGGTGTTCCACAAACTACTTGCGAGGCACAACGATGTCCCACCTGCTGCACATCGACTCGAGCATCCAAGGCGAGCGCTCGGTCACGCGGTCGCTGACCGCCCGCGCCGCCGCCGCATGGCGTGCCGCCCACCCCGGCGGCACCGTCACCTACCGTGACCTCGGCAGCCATCCGCTGCCGCACGTCGTCCCCGAGACCGTCGGGGCGCGCATGGTGCCCGCCGAGCAGCACACGCCCACGCAGGCCGAGTCCTGGCGGCTGTCGGAGGAGCTGGTCGCCGAGATCGTCGCCGCCGAGACGATCCTGCTCGGCCTGCCGCTGTACAACTTCGCGGCGCCGAGCAGCGTCAAGTCCTGGGTCGATCACCTGATCGGGCGCGGGCTGTCCATCGACGCCGCCACCGGCGATGGGCTGCTGGGCGGCCGCGACCTCATCGTCCTCGCCGCGCGCGGCGGCGGCTACGGCCCCGGCGCGCCGCGCGAAGGCTGGGACCACGCCGGCGCGTGGCTGCCCCACGGACTGCGCGCGACCGGGCTCGAGCCGCGCTTCATCGCCGCCGAGCTGACGCTCGCCGACGTCAACCCGCAGATGGCCGAGCTGCGGGCTCTGGCCGCCGAGTCGCTCGCCGCGGCGCAGCAGGCCGTCGACGCGCTGTGGGCGCCCGCCGCCGTGGCTTGAGCCCGGCTACCACCTGCGCCGAGTGCGGCGGGCCGCTCCACGCCGCCGAGGACCTCGAGCCGGGACCCGGTGCGCACGCGAGGCCGAGGCGCACAGTCACCTGACTCAAGCGGGGCCGGCTGGGGCACTCCTATACCGTCGTCGCCATGGACCTGGAGCTCACCGACAAGGTGGTCGTCGTGACCGGTGCCGGAAAGGGCATCGGCCTCGCGACCGTCCGGACCATGCTCGACGAAGGTGCGCTGGTCGTGGCCGCGTCGCGGGAGACCGGCGCCCTTGACAGCCTGGACCGCGTGACGGCGGTGGCCGCGGACCTCGCGCTCCCCGAGGCACCGGCCGCGGTCGTGCAGCGAGCGCTGGACGAGCACGGCCGCGTCGACGTCGTGGTCAACAACGTCGGGGCGATCCGGCTGCGCCTGGACGGGTTCCTCGGGACCAGCGACGAGGAGTTCGCCTGGTCGATGAACATCAACTTCTACAGCGCCCTGCGCATGACCCGCGCGGCGCTGGGCCCCATGATCGCCCAAGGCGGTGGCGCCATCGTCAACACCGCGTCGGTCAACGCCTTCTACCATCCCGACGCGGCGGCCATCGACTACGGCGCCGCGAAGGCGGCGCTCGTGAACTTCACCAAGGCCATCGCCCAGGAGTTCGGCCCCCAGGGGGTGCGGATCAACTCGGTCTCCCCCGGCCCCGTGGCGACCGACCTGTGGCTCGGCGAGAACGGCGTCGCCGCGACGGTCGGCCGCGCCACGGGCGTCGACGCCTCCACCGCCCGCGAGCAGATCGTCGCCGGCATGGGCGGGTTTCCCACCGGGCGCTTCACGACGCCCGAGGAGGTCGCCACGCTCATCGCGATGCTCGCCTCCGACCGCACGGGCAACGTCACCGGCGCCAACTACGTCATCGACGGCGGGCTGATCAAGACGACCTGAGGCGCCTTGCGGCGGCGCCGGTACCGCGTCGCGCGGAGGGGTCCATGCGTCCAGAACCGGTGCGTTCGCGCTCAACTGCGCCGTACGCGCCCCGATCAACGAGGAGATGGGACCCCACGGCCCCCACGCCGATGAGCTGCGCCTGATGCGCCGCGCCGCGACCGCGCTGTTCGCCGCGGGCGCCGTCGTCTGCGCCGTGGGCGTCACGCTCAAGGCGCTGACGCCCATGGCCTCCTCCGTGCAGCTCGGCTCGGCGGTGGGCTTCGCCATGTGCGCCGCCGCGGTCCTCGTCGCGCCGCCGCACCGCCGGCTGATCGAAGCCGCCGCGGCGGTGAGCATCGGGCTGCTGTGCACGATGCTGGCCACGTCCAACGTGATCGGGATGACCCCGTTCTTCTTCCTCTGGCCGCTGGTGTTCCTGGCCCATTTCAGCGCCCGCCGGACGCTGGCGGCGGCCTTCGTCCTCATGGCGGCCGGGGTCGCGGCCGCGGCCGCGGTCAACCCGCACGCCACCGACAAGCTCGACACGGTCATCGGCACCGTCTCGAGCGTCGGCCTGATGGCCGTTCTGGTCCAGGTCATGAGCATGCGCGAGCGGCAGCTGCGCGCCGCGCTGGCCCGGGCCGCCAACACCGACGCCCTGACCGGTCTGCTGAACCGGCGCGCCTTCGACCCCGAGCTCGCCGCGCTGGCGACCGGCGCCGCGGCCGCCGCGAGCACCCTGAGCGTCGTGATGTTCGACCTCGACCACTTCAAGGACTACAACGACCGCCACGGGCATCTCGTCGGCGACGAGGCCCTGCGCCGCGTCGCCTGCATGCTGACCCGGTCGGCCGGCCCCCGCGATCTCGTCGCGCGCCTGGGCGGCGAGGAGTTCGCCGTGGCGCTCCCAGGGTCGGGCCCGCCCGCCGCACGGGCCTTCGCCGAGCAGGTCGTCGAGGCGCTGCGCGGCGAGGACGTCCCGGCCGACCGGCGGTTGACGGTCAGCGCCGGGATCGCGTCGCGGTCGGGCAGCGTCGCTCCCGCGGACCTGCTGCGCGACGCCGACACCGCGCTCTACGCGGCCAAGCGCGACGGGCGCGACCGGGCCGCGACGTTCGCCGGCGAGCGCCGTCAGGCCGCCTGAGCGCCCCCGGCGGCGGCGATCGACGTTTCCTAGTGGGCGGCGGCGCCCAGCGGCTTGACCGTCGCGGCCGGCGCTCAGGCGGCGAACGACCGCGCGTCGACGCGGTTGCGCCCGGCGCCCTTGGCCGCGTAGAGCCGGCGGTCGGCGAGGCGGACCAGCCCGTCGACGTCCTCGGCGGTCGGCGCCGACACGACGCCGATGCTCGCGGTGATCGCCAGGCCCGGGGCCAGCTCGTGCCACGGCTCGGCGGCGACCGCCGCCCGCAGGCGCTCGGCGCACGCGCCGGCCGCGACCGCGTCGGTATGGGGCATCACCACCACGAACTCCTCGCCGCCCGAGCGGGCGACGACGTCGCGGCCGCGCACCGTCTCGCGCAGCAGCTCCGCGGCACGCGCCAGGACGCGGTCACCGATGAGATGTCCGAAGCGGTCGTTGACCGACTTGAAGTGGTCGAGGTCGACGGCCGCGAGGCTCAACGGCTCGCGGGCCGGATCGCCCGTGCCGAGACGCTCG
>JAWVGD010000350.1:0-2884 GCA_033855515.1 Baekduia sp. | reverse complement strand
GCGCCTGCGCGGCGTCAAGGGGTTCGGCCCCAAGTTCGAGGAGTCGGTCCTGGCCGCCTTCGCCGCCGGCGTGGCCGAGAAGGCGGCGCCGCGGCTGCTGCTGCACAAGGCCACCGACCTCGGCACTGCCATCGTCGAGGAGCTGCGCCGCCACCCGGCCGCCGTGCGCGTCGAGCTCGCCGGCGGGGTCCGGCGGCTGGCCGACAGCGTCAAGGACCTCGACATCGTCGCGGCCTCCGACGATCCCGCCGCGCTGGCCGCCGCGCTCGCCGACCTCGACGTGGTCGAGAGCGCATCCTCCTCGGGGGAGAACGCCGCGCGCGCCAGGACCCACAACGGCATGTCGATCGACCTGCGCGTGGTGCAGCCCGAGCAGTTCGGCAACCTGCTGCAGCACTTCACCGGCTCCAAGCAGCACAACATGCGCGTCCGTGAGCGCGCGGTGCGCAAGGGCCTGCACGTCTCGGAGTACGGCATCCTCGACGACACGACCGGCGAGACGCTGACCTGCGCCACCGAGGAGGAGGTCTACTCGCGCCTCGGGCTGCCGTGGATCCCGCCGGAGCTGCGCGAGGACCGCGGCGAGCTGGACCCGGGCTTCGTGGTTCCCGAGCTCGTCGTGCAGGCCGACCTCAAGGGCGACCTGCACTGCCACACGATCGCGTCCGACGGCCGCGACACGGCCGAGGAGATGGCGCGCGGGGCGCTGGCGCGCGGGCTGCACTACGTCGCGATCACCGACCACTCGGCGACGCACGGGTTCGGCAACGACGTCACGCCCGACGCGCTCAAGCGCCAGATCGAGCTGGTGCGCGGCATCAACGACAAGCTGGACGGCATCGAGGTGCTGGTCGGCACCGAGACGAACATCCTGCCCGACGGATCGCCCGATTACGACGACGACCTGCTCGCGCAGCTCGACTGGGTCGTCGGGTCGGTGCACACGAGCTTCGGGATGTCGCAGGCCGACATGACCAAGCGCATCGTGGCCGCGATCGAGCACCCGTGGGTCGACTGCATCGGACACCTCACCGGTCGCAAGATCGAGCGCCGGCCGCCCTACGACGTCGACACCGACGCGGTCTTCGCCGCCGCGGTCCGCACCGGCACGATGATCGAGATCAACTCGGCGCCCGACCGGCGCGACCTCAACGACGTCCATGCCCGGGCCGCGCACGCCGCCGGCGTGCAGATCGTGATCAACACCGACGCCCACGGCGTCTCGACGCAGGGCATCTCGAACTGGGGCGTGGCGACCGCCCGGCGCGCCGGCCTGACCGCCGCCGACGTCGCCAACACCCGGCCGTGGGCCGAGTTCGCGCCGCTGCGCAAGCACGCCCGCTGACGCGGCTCAGGAGGCCAGCAGGCGCGGCAGCAGCTGCTCGGCGACGACGCGGTCCACCGCGGCGCGGCGAAACGGGGCCAGCGCGGCCAGCGCACGCGCGGCGTGGTCCGGGGCGTCGTCGTCCAGCGCGGAGCGGACGGCGCCGGCCAGCGCCGACGCGTCGCCGGCGGCCTCGACGACCCACCCGAGGCCGTCCGCGCGCAGGAGCGGCAGCGCCGCGTAGGGGCCCGGCGCGGCCGTCGTCACCACGCGACAGCCGTCGGCGAGCGCTTCGAGCTGCGCGATCCCGTAGTCCTCGCGGCGTGGCGCGGTCACGTAGGCACGCGCCCGCCGCAGCAGCGCGCGGAAGTCCGCTGGCGTCAGCGTCCCCACGTAGCGGACGCCGTCGCCGTCCGCTCCGGCGACCCCTGCCACGACGAGCTCCTCGCCGGGCACCCGCGCCAGCGCCCAGGCGGCCAGGACGCGGTCCAGGCCCTTCTTGTAGGGATTGGTCGCGTACGTCACGGCCGCGACGTCGCGCACCGCGTCGCCCGCGGCCCCGTCCGGCCCCGACGGCTCCACGGGGATCGGCACGACGACCGCCGGCGTCGCGGGCGAGCCCGCCTCCACGAGCGCGCCGGCGTCCTGGGGCACCAGCAGCGGCGCGCCGCGCAGGCGCCGCCGCTCCACCGGCCGTTGCCACACGCCGTGCCGGCCGGGGCGGTTGGCGGCCGCGGCGGCGTCGAACCGGATCGCCCCCGGCCGCGGCCACAGGAGCGCGGCGGTGGTCGTCGAGTAGACGATCGCGCGCGGCTCGTGCGCGGCGAGGGCCTCGACCGCCGCACGCCGCGCGGCCCGCGCCCACACCAGGTCGGTCAGCGCGAACGTCCGGACCTCGCGCGCCGGCACCGCGGCCCGGGCCAGCACCACCTCGGCGCCCGCCCGCCGCAGCGCGCCGGCGAGCTCGTCCTCGGCCGCGCGCAGCCCGTGCGTCGAGCCGAGGCCGACGAGGAGGACATCAGGGGAGGGCATCACCTGCCATTCTCGCGGCCGCATGACCGGAACGCTCGTCAACGTCGCCGCCATCCTCCTCGGCACGCTGATCGGGGAGCTCGTCGGCAGCCGCCTGACGAGCGGCCTGCAGACCCGGATCCTCCACGGCCTCGGGCTCGTCGTGCTGGTCATCGGCATCGACAACGCGCTGGCCTGGCGCGATACGAACGCGCTCTTCGTCCTCGGCGGCATCCTGCTCGGCGGCCTCGCCGGGGAGGCGCTGCGCCTCGAGGACCGCTTGCAGGCCGTGGGCGACCGCGCCCAGGCGCACCTCGTGGCCCGGGGCGGCAGCGAGCACTCGACCGTCAGCGAGGGCTTCTTCACCGCCAGCCTCGTGTTCTGCGTCGGCGCGCTGGCGGTCGTCGGCTCGATCCAGGACGGCCTGACCGGCAACCACGACACGCTGTACACCAAGGCGCTGCTGGACGGCTTCGCCTCGGTCGCGCTCGCCTCGACCCTCGGGTGGGGCGTCGCGCTCTCGGCGATCAGCGTCCTGCTCTACCAGGG
>JAWVGD010000349.1:0-6799 GCA_033855515.1 Baekduia sp. | reverse complement strand
TGGGGCTGAAGTAGGTCCCAAGGGTTGGGCTGTTCGCCCATTAAAGCGGTACGCGAGCTGGGTTCAGAACGTCGTGAGACAGTTCGGTCCCTATCTGCCGTGGGCGTTGGAGAGTTGAGAGGATTTGCCCCTAGTACGAGAGGACCGGGGTGAACGGACCTCTGGTGTATCTGTTGTCCTGCCAAGGGCATAGCAGGTTAGCTACGTCCGGATCGGATAACCGCTGAAGGCATCTAAGCGGGAAGCCGGCCTCAAGATGAGCTCTCCCATCCCCTTGAGGGAGTAAGAGCCCTGGGAGACCACCAGGTTGATAGGCCAGATCTGGACGCGCGGTAACGCGTGAAGGAGACTGGTACTAATGGCTCGAGGGCTTGACGGTTTTATTTTTTCTTCGTCTGCGTGAATTACCCATGTGGTGGGCTGTGCGGTTTTGAGGGGCCGCCGGGACTCTCTTGAGTTTCCGGTGGCTTTGGCGAGAGGGAAACACCTCTTCCCATTCCGAACAGAGAAGTTAAGCCTCTCAGCGCCGATGGTACTTGGCTCGCAAGGGCCCGGGAGAGTAGGACGCCGCCGGTTTATCGTCACACGAGTCGCCCTTCGGGGCGGCTCGTGGTCGTTAAGGGACCGACGGCACGGTCCCCGCGCCCTGCGACGGTCGATCTTCTGCGGCGTCCCACGCCCTCCTCCTGCGCAGACCGCGCCGTCCCCGGCTCGTCTGTCACCGTGAGCCGATGGTGCAGCTGCCGTCGCGGTTCGATCCCGAGGTGTCACACACCCTCGAGCGGCTCGCGGCACGGGCATGGCCTGCCGACGAGGTGCACGACGTCGAGGGTTGGCTGCTGCGTCGCACCGACGGCGTCGATCGCCGGCGCTGCAACTCACTCCTTCCGCCGGCCGACGACGCGCACGCGCGCCGGACGCTCGATCTCGCCCTGGCGACCGCCGCGGAGCTCGACGTCGTGGCGTCCGTCCAGGTGTCGCCGGCCGAGGCGCACCTCGGACTCGACGACGCGCTCGCGGCGATGGGTGGCGTCAGTGGTGGCGCGTCGCTCGTGATCGCCGGCCCGGCGCCGGGCGCCGCCGCCCCGGCGCCCAGCGCCGGGGGGAGCGCTGTGCCCTACGCGATCGAGGGCGGTCCGCTGACTGCGGAGTGGGTGGAGGCCTGGGCCGACGTGAGCGGCTTGGATGGCACGCGCGAGACCGCGGAGCTGGTGCTCTCGCAGCTGAGCGTTCGTGGGCAGTTCTGCGCAGCGACCGATGCTGCGACCGGCGCCCCGCTCGCCGTTGGCCTCGGCGTCGCCGAGGACGGGTGGCTGGGGATCTTCTCCCTCGCCACCACCCCTGCTGTACGCCGACGCGGGCTCGCCTCAGCGGTGGTCGACCACCTCGAGCGTTGGGGCGCGACGCGTGGCGCACGGCGGTCGTACCTGCAGGTGGAGGCCGACAACGAACCGGCGCTGCGCTTCTACGCGCGCCGGGGCTTCCACGTCGCACACTCCTACCACTACCGGACACTCAAACCGTGAGGGAGACGCTGAGTGTTCCGCGCCGAGATGCGCCGCGGGCCGCCGATGGGCGGCCCGCTCGCTATCTGCTCTGAGGCATGTCCGCCGCCCACCCGGGCCTCCCGGCTCGGGCGTCTGAGGGTCACCGCACGGCTGATGTGCTGCGACGATGCCGCGGGCGCTCGGCCACTGGCATCGTGCAGGACTGCGCTCGCGACGGCACCGCGCCGGGACGCCGGGCGCGTGAGGGCGCGACCAGCGGCTGGCGATGAGGGTGGTGCCCCACGAGGTCGTCGGCGTGGTCGCGCGGCGGCAGCTCGTCAGCGAGCGTGGCGAAGGCGACGACCAGGTCGACGGCGCGCCGGACGGAGTCGCGCACGGAGCGCTTGGCCGGCCGGGGATCTGCGGTGGGGGAGAACATGTGTTCGCAAAGCTACGACCCCCGCCGGACGGATGCGCGCAGAACACACGTTCGCCTCCGCATTTGGCTCTGCAGAGCCGAAAAGCGCCCTCGATCCTGCACCGGATCTTGCACGCGCAGCCCCCGCCGGCGCCGCCCCGCGCGCCCGCGCTACACCGTCGTGCCCAGCGACGACCAGACGTCGAGCTTGGTCCGGACGCGCCCGATGACGTCGTCGGTGAACTCCGTCGTCCCCGCGTCGCCGCCGAGATCCGGGGTCCGCACGCCCGACGCCGTCGCCTCGAGCACCGACTCGTAGATCGCGCGTGAGGCCCGGTCGGCGCCGTCGAAGCCCTTGTCGGAGGCGTAGTTCAAGACCGCGCCGCAGGCGAGGATCATCGCCATCGGGTTGGCGACGTCCTTGCCCATCAGGGCCGGGGCGGTCCCGTGTGGGGCCTCGGCCATCGCGACCTGCGTGGCGAAGTCGCCGTCGAAGGCCAGCAGCACCGACTCGGCGCCGGCGATCGAGCCGAACATCGGCATCACGAGGTCCGACAGGCAGTCGCCGTCGCGGTTGAGCGCCGGGATGACGAGCGGGCTGTCGGCCGCGCCCGAGATGAGGCCCGCGTAGGTCGCGTCGATCAGGACGGGCTGGTACCAGACGTCGGGATGGCGCTCGGCCGCGGCGTCCATCTCCTCCTTGAGCATCCCCTCGTAGACGGGCGACACCGTCCACTTCGGGCCGCCGTAGACCTTGCCGCTCATCTTCTTGGCGGTCCGGAACGCGTACTCGGCCACCGCACGGCATGTGCCGCGGGAGATCTTCTCGGTGCGGTAGGCGATCTCGTCGTTGTCGCCCTCGGCCCCCTCGCGCCACTGCTTGGCCCCGTAGGCGTCGTCGACGGCCATCCGGACCACGGAGATCGGGAGGTACACGCCGGCGACGGGCATCACGCCCGGGATGCGGCGTCCGGTGCGGATGATGACCTTGCCGTCGACGCCCTCGCGCACGATGCGGTTCGGTGAGCCGACGTCGTCCTTGCCCTCCGGCGTCACCGTCGCGGCCTTGATGCCGAGACCGGACTCGCGCATCGCGCGGGCGGCGTCCTCGACGATCCGGTTGTTCGTCTCGCGGCGCTTCTCGAGCGACAGGTCGTAGCGGTCGAGCTCGACGGGAAGGCCCACGACGTCGGGTTCCAGGACCCGGAGCGCCTGCTCCAGGAGCTCCTGGCCGGTCTCGTCGCCTTCGAGGATGGTGATCGTCAACGGTGCGGTGGCCACGCATGCAAGGTAGCCCGTCGGCACGCGCTCCGGCGGCCCGGCTAGTCTCCGAACCGCGATGTCCAAGTGCACCTGGTGCGGGACGGACGTGGACTCCGACGACGGCTTCCGCGTCGCCGAGCCCGAGGGCGAGCGCCGCGCGACGTTCTGCCGCCTGGAGCACGTCGTGCCGTGGATCATGCAGGGCGCCGAGTGGGAGCCGGGCCGGATCGTGCCCGCGGGCGACCCCGACGACGCGCTCGGGCGCTGTGCCCAGTGCGGCGATCCGCTGGGCGACTCGCGCATCCTGGTCGTCCGCCACCGTGGCCACCACCGCATCGGCGACGCCTTCTGCCGCCTCGAGCACGTGCTCGACTGGGCCAAGGGCGGCGGCCGCTACAAGACCACGTCGTAGCCCCGGAGGCCGCGGGCTCAGGCCGCCGCCGCGCCCGCGCGCGCCATGGCACCGACCTGCAGCGTGCGCCAGCGCAGGGCCGCCAGCAGCGCGCTGAGGATCGCGCCGCCCGCCGCGACGAGGAACGCGGTGCGCCAGCCCGCGGCCTCGACGATCGCGCCCGCCGCCCAGCTGCCGGCCGCCAGGCCGATGACCAGCGCGGTGATCGGCCACGTGTAGGCCTCGGTCTCGGCGCCCGCGGGAGCGACGTCGCCGGCGATCTGGTTGCCCGACGTGAGCGTCGGCGCGATGCACAGGCCGGCCAGCAGCGCCAGCGGCACCATCGCGCCCCACGACGGCGCTGCGGCCAGCGGCAGGTAGCCGAGCGGCAGCAGCGCCGCGAGCCGCGCGTAGCGCCGGCCGGCCGGCCCGTGCCAGTGGCGCGCGCCGTAGAGCAGGCCTCCGGCCGCGCTGCCCGCCGACCACACCGCCATGAGCACGCCGCCGAGCTCCCGCGCGCCGTGGCTCTCGCTGAAGGCCGGCAGCGTGACCTCCATCGCGCCGAAGCAGAAGCCCATCGGCAGCGTGCACAGCACGAGCGTTCGGATCCCGGGCGAGCGCAGCGCACCGAGCATGCCGTGGCTCCCCGCGTGCTCGGAGATCACCCAGGTCCGCACGGGCTCCTGGACGAGGAACAGCGTGAGGCCCCCGAGCAGCAGGATGGGGGAGAGCACCAGCGCCCAGGCCGGGTCGGCGACCGCGGCCAGCAGCGCGGTCAGCAGCGGGCCGGCGACGAAGATGAGCTCGATCAGCACGCCCTCGAGCGCCAGGGCGGTGCTGAGCAGCCCGGGGTCCTCGTCGCGCAGGATGCGCGGCCACAGCGAGCGCGAGATCGAGCCCAGCGGCGGCAGGAACCACCCTGCCGCGACGGCGAGCAGCGCCAGGACGCCGACCGGCGCGCCGGCGATGCCCAGGGCGACCAGCCCGCCCATCGCCGCGGCGTGCGCCAGCGCCAGCGGGACGACGACCTGGCGCAGGCCGCGCCGGTCGATGATCCGGCCGATGACCGGTGAGCTGATGCCGAGCGCGATCCCGAACGCCGCGGCCACCGCGCCGGCGGCCGCATAGGAGCCGGTCCGTTCGCGCAGGAACAGGATGATCGCCAGGCCGTTGATGCCGACCGGCAGGCGGGCCGGGATCTCGGCCAGCAGCAGCGCGCGCGCGTGCGGCGCGCGGAGCACCCGCGCGTACCGCTCGCGAGCGCCCATGTCAGGCGGGGTCAGGCTCCGCAGCCGCGCCGTCGGCGGGGGCGGCCTCGGCGCCCTTGCCGTGGAGCTCCAGCTCGTCGGCGCGCTCCTCGAGCGCCCCGATGACGAATCGCAGGTGCTCGTCGAAGTCCACGCCGAGCTCCTCGGCGCCCTGGCGGACCTCGTCGCGGTTGACGGCGGCGGCGAAGGCCACCGTCTTGAGCTTCTTCTTGACCGACTTGGGCGTCATGCCGTGGATGCCCTCGGGGCGCACGTACGCGCAGGCCACGATGAACCCCGACAGCTCGTCGACGGCGAAGAGCGTCTTGGCAAGGTCGGTCGTCCGCGGGACGCCGAGGTAGGTCGCGTGCCCCGCGATCGCCTCGACGATCTCCGGCGGCGCGTCGCGCTCCTGCAGATGGCGCATGATCGTCCGCGGATGGCCCTCGGCCTCGTCGTCCATGTCCGGGTGACGCTCGTAGTCGGCGTCGTGCAGCAGACCGGTCACCGCCCAGGTGGTCTCGTCGGCGCCGTTGCGGCGGGCGTAGGCGACCATGGCGGCTTCGACCGCGAGGCAGTGACGCCGCAACGAGGGCGATTGCACCCAATCGGACAGGAGGTCCCAAGCCTCCGCACGCGAAACCTCCGAGGACATGGCTGTTACCCTAGCCCAGCGCTCGTCCACGGCTTTCCCAAGCACGCCCGAGCGCTCTGACCGCATGGAGAAGTTCGTCATCGACGGGGGCGTCCCGTTGTCAGGCACCGTGGTGCCCGCAGGCAACAAGAACGCCGCCCTGCCCTGCCTGGCCGCGTCCGCCCTCACGTCGGACGAGGTCGTCGTGCGCAACGTGCCGCGCATCCGCGACGTCCAAGCGATGCTCGACCTGCTCGAGCATCTCGGCGCCACGGTCGAGTGGCGCGGAGAGCACGAGGTCGCCATCTGCGCGGCCGGGATCACCGCCGAGTCCTACGTGGACCCGCACCTGTCGGCGCGCATCCGCGCCTCGTTCCTCCTGGCCGGCCCGCTGCTGGCGCGCTTCGGCCGCGCCGACATGCCGCCGCCCGGCGGCGACGTCATCGGCCGCCGGCGCCTGGACCCGCACCTCGACGCCTTCATGGCCCTCGGCGCGCGGGTCGAGCGCCACGACGCCTCGAGCCTGCTGCTCGTCGGCAAGCTCCGGGCCGGCGAGGTCTTCATGGACGAGCCGTCGGTCATGGGCACCGAGAACGCGCTGCTGGCCGCGGCGCTGACGCCGGGCGAGACCTACATCGGCAACGCCGCCTCCGAGCCGCACGTCGTCGACCTCGCGCGCATGCTGGTCAAGATGGGCGCCGACATCCGCGGGATCGGCTCCAACGTCCTGCACGTCACCGGTGCCGCCGAGCTCGGCGGCACGACGCACGACATCGGGCCCGACCACATCGAGATCGGCTCGTTCATGGCCATGGCCGGCATGACCGGCGGCGAGATCCGGATCAAGGACACCGAGCCCGACGACCTGCGGATGATCCGCCTGGTCTTCAAGCGCATCGGCCTGGAGAGCCAGCTCGACGGCGCCGACGTGATCATCCCCGGCGGCCAGAGGCTCGTCGTCGCCCGCGACATGGGCGAGCACACGAGCAAGGTCCAGGACGGTCCGTGGCCCGCGTTCCCCGCCGACCTGACGTCGATCGCGGTCGCGCTGGCGACCCAGAGCGAGGGCGAGGTGCTCGTCCACGAGTGGATGTTCGAGTCGCGCCTCTTCTTCTGCGACAAGTTGATCTCGATGGGCGCCAACATCTTCATCGCCGACCCGCATCGCGCGCTCGTCCATGGGCCGCGGCGCCTGCGCGGCGCGCGGGTGGAGTCGCCCGACATCCGCGCCGGCATGGCCGTCCTGCTCGCTGCGCTGGCGGCCGAGGGGCGGACCGAGATCGGCAACATCCGCCAGATCGACCGTGGCTACGAGCGCATCGACGAGCGCGTGCGGGAGCTGGGCGCGAGCATCGAGCG
>JAWVGD010000348.1:0-6281 GCA_033855515.1 Baekduia sp. | reverse complement strand
GCCTGGCTCGTCGTCCTGGGCGCGAGCGCCGGCACGATCGTGCTCAAGGGCCTGGCGCCCGGCGCGCTCGGGGGCCGCGTCCTGCCGCCGCGCCTGACCGCGGTGATGGCGCTGCTGGCGCCGACCCTGCTGGCCGCGCTGATCGTCACCAACACGTTCGCGTCGGGGCGCCACCTGACCCTCGACCCGCGTGCGGCGGGCCTCGCCGCGGCCATCGGGGCGATCGCGCTGCGCGCCCCGGTGCTCGTCGTGATCGTGGTGGCGGCCGCCACGGCGGCGCTTCTGCGGGCCGTGACCTGACATTGCGCTTTGCGGGCGTAAATCGATGCACTTTCCGTGCGCGCTCGCGAAGGTCACCCCCGACCCATACGTTGGCGCCCATCGGGCCAATGCGGCGGGAGGCGCCGGCCGAGTTGTTGCGTGCCCCAACCGGTGGCGGAGCGTGCGCAGGGCGCGCTTCGCCACCGTAAGGGCGGGCGCCGCCACGCCCTCTCCGAGTCTTGCCGGGCGGCAACGCCTGCGCCGCGGGCGCGCCGGGCTACTCCTCCAGCCCGCGCGCCTTGCGGATCGCCGCGTGGCGCGCGGCCAGCTCGCGCTCGCGCTCGTCGGGGCGGTAGAACCGCGTGCCCGACACCGCCGGGGGCATCACGTCCTGGGGCGCGACGTGGCCCTGGTGGTCGTGCGGGTAGTCGTAGCCCTCCTCGGCCAGCGGACCGGACCGCAGGTAGGCCGGCGGGGGCTGGGCGCCGTGCTCGCGCACGTGGCGGCGGGCGGCCTTCAGCGCCAGGTACGAGGCGTTGGACTTCGGCGCGAGCGCCAGGTACACCGCGCACTGGGCCAGCGCGTGGGCGCCCTCGGGCAGCCCCACGAGGTCGATCGCCGCCGCGGTCGCCGTCGCCACCACGAGCGCCTGCGGGTCCGCGTTGCCGACGTCCTCGCTGGCCAGGATCACCATGCGACGGGTGATGAAGCGCGGGTCCTCGCCACCCTCCAGCATCACCGCGAGGTAGTACAGCGACGCGTCCGGGTCGCTGGCGCGCGTGGCCTTGATCCACGACGAGATCAGGTCGTAGTGCTGGTCGCCGGCGCGGTCGTAGCGGACGGCCTTGCGCTGCAGCGCGCTCTCGGCGCCCTCCAGCCCGACCGCGCGGCCGGGGCCCGCCGTCTCGGCGGCCAGCTCGAGCGCCCCCAGCGCGCTGCGGGCGTCGCCGCCGCTGCGCTGCGCCAGGAACGCGACGGCCTCGTCGTCGACCGTCACGTCGCCCAGCTCGCCACGCTCGATCGCGCGGCGCAGCAGCGTCTCGACGTGCTCGGGCGTCAGCGCGCGCAGCTCGAGGACCTGCGAGCGCGACAGCAGCGCGGAGTTGACCGAGAAGTAGGGGTTCTCGGTCGTCGCGCCGATCAGCGTCACGATGCCCTCCTCCACGGCCGGCAGCAGCGCGTCCTGCTGGGCCTTGTTGAAGCGGTGGATCTCGTCGAGGAACAGGACGGTCGCCCGCGCCCCGCGACGCCGCTCGCGGGCGCGCGCGATCACCGCCGTGACCTCGGCCTTGCCCGCCTGGACGGCGCTCAGCTCCTCGAACGCGGCGTCGGCGCTCGTGGCGACGATCCGGGCCAGCGTCGTCTTGCCGGAGCCGGGCGGCCCGTGCAGGATCATCGAGAACGGGCGCCCGTGCTCGATCGCGACCCGCAGCGACGAGCCGTCGCCCAGGACGTGCTCCTGGCCGACGAGCTCGGCGAGCGTCCGGGGGCGCATCCGGGCCGGCAGCGGGGCGTCGGGCGACACGGCGGCGACGCCGCCGCTTCGGCCGGGTTCGGATTCGTCGGGCGTGGAGAACAGCTGGTCAGACACTGCCCCCAGGATCCCACGCGCGTCGGCCGCTGACGGCGGGCCGCGGGCGCACGGCCCGTTAGGGTCTCACCGCATGGCCCTCGAGGAGCGTGCTGTCGAGCTGCTGCAACGGCTCATCCGCCACCGGACGGTCAACCCGCCGGGCGACGAGCGGGCGCTGCAGGAGGAGCTGGCCGCGGAGTTCCGCGACGCCGGCTTCGAGGTCGACCTCGTCGGCCGCACGCCGGAGCGCCCGAACCTGGTCGCCCGCCTGCGCGGCGGCGCCGACGGCCCGGTGCTCGGCCTCCTGTCCCACGTCGACACCGTCCTGGCCAACCCGGACGAGTGGCAGCGCGACCCATGGTCGGGCGACCTCGTCGACGGCGAGGTGTGGGGCCGCGGAGCGCAGGACATGAAGTCGCAGACCGCCGCCGAGTGCGCCGCGGCGCTGGAGCTGGCACGCTCGGGCTGGCGCCCGGCCCACGGGGACCTGCTGGTGCTGGTCGTGGTCGACGAGGAGACCGGCGGCGAGGACGGCGCGATCTGGCTGACCGAGAGCCACCCGGAGCTCGTGCGCTGCGACTTCCTGCTCAACGAGGGCGCCGGCACGATCATCTCCCACGGCGACGAGCGCCTCTACGGCGTGTGCATCGCCGAGAAGGGCGTCTTCCGGTTCTCGCTGACCACGCGGGGGGCGGCCGGCCACGCCTCGATGCCCAACGTGGCCGACAACGCGCTGCCCAAGCTCGCGCCGCTGCTGACGGCCCTGGCCGCCAACACGCCCGAGCTGGACCTGACCGAGGCGCCGCGGGCGCTGCTGGCCGCCCTCGGCCTCGAGGACCTCGACGCGCTGCGCGCCGTCAACCCGGGCCTGGCCGCGTTCGCCGAGCCGATGGCCTCGGTGACCTTCGCCCCGACCATCATCAGCGCGGGCACGAAGATCAACGTCATCCCGAGCGCCGCGACGCTCAGCGTCGACTGCCGCGTCCCGCCCGGCCACGGCCGCGAGACCGCCGAGCGCCGCCTCGCCGAGGCGCTGCAGGGACTCGGCGACGACTACGAGGTCACCTGGCTCGAGGAGGTCATGGGCAACGGGTCGCCGGCCGGCTCGCCACTCATGGACGCGCTGCGCGCCTGGACCGCCGCGGAGGATCCCGGCGCGCGCATCGTGCCGACGATGCTGCCGGCCTACACCGACTCGCGCGCGTTCCGCGACGCGTTTCCCGAGTGCGTGGCCTACGGCTTCTTCCCGCAGCGCGAGATGACGCTGTACGAGATGTGGCCGCTGGTCCACGGCAAGGACGAGCGGATCGCGGCGGCCGACGTCGGCTACGCGGCGCGCTGCTACACGGCGGTGGCGCGGGAGCTGCTTGGCTCCGAGGTCCATAGCGCGCGCGAATAGGTCGATCGGCCCCCGTGTCCAGGCTGACGGCGCCGCTGGCGTACCGTCGAGGGCCACATGGGTCAGATGGATCTCAAGCGCTGCGGCCATTGCGTGCACCCCGTCGCCACCGTCACGGTCGAGGAGACCGACGACTTCTCGCGCGAAGGCCCGGTCCTCCTCTGCTACCGGTGCGATCGGCCGCCGCATCCCGAGCACGCGCTGTTCGTCCC
Organism: Baekduia sp.; assembly: GCA_033855515.1. Classification (GTDB taxonomy): domain Bacteria; phylum Actinomycetota; class Thermoleophilia; order Solirubrobacterales; family Solirubrobacteraceae; genus Baekduia. The sequence continues at coordinate 2,836 of JAWVGD010000348.1, read as the reverse complement.
GGACTGGACGGGCGGCTCCTAGGGCCTGGTCGCCGGCGGCGCGGACGCCGCCAGCACCGCGTCGGCCAGCGCGTGCCAGCCGTTGCAGATCTCGTCGAGCGTGAGCTCGCGCAGCTTGCGCTGGTAGAGGAACGGCTCGGCGCCCAGCGGGCCGAGCAGGGCGTCGGCCAGGTACTCGGTGTGCGGGCCCTCGCCGATGCACTGGCGCAGCAGCAGCGCGACGTGCGTGCGGTAGAAGGCGTGGACGGGATGGCCGTAGCGCTTGACCCCGCCCAGCAGCTCGCCGGCCTGGATGTAGACCGCGTGGCCGTCGAGGAACCGCAGCATGGCGTCGCCGAACGCGTGCAGGCGCTCGGGGGGCGGCGCGCCCGGCCCGAGCGGCGGGGCGCCGCGGATGAGCTCGTCCTGGAACGCCTGCTCGGGGTCGGAGATGAGCGCGCGCAGCAGCGACGAGCGGTCCCCGAAGCGCCGGTAGAGCGTGCCCTTGCCGACGCCGGCCTCGGCCGCGACGTCGTCCATCGAGAAGCAGTCGATGCCGACGCGCTCGACGAGCCGCGTGGTCGCGCAGAGGATCCGCTCGCGGTTGCGGCGGGCGTCGGCGCGCTCACGCTCGGGCGTCCGCGGCGAGGACGTCATCGGGAGCTCGAAGGGTGAGGGGGCCACGTGCGGCACGTTAGACCGCCTGGGACTCCCGGGCTCCTACTCGTGCGGCCAGGACGCCGAGCAGCTCCGACAGCGCGTCGCGCAGGTCGGGCTCGACCAGGTGGCCGTCGTCGCCGAAGGCCATGTGGGCCTGGCCGACGGGGAGCTCGCCGTCGAGGACGTCGGCGCCGATGATCCCGAGGACCTTCTTGGTCTCGGCCTGGGCCCAGACGGCACCGAACAGGCCGGTGGACGCGCCGACGACCGACGTGGGCTTGCCCTTCAGGGCGTTGTCGGGGAACGGGCGCGAGGCCCAGTCCAGGGCGTTCTTGAGCACCCCGGGGATGGAGCCGTTGAACTCGGGGGTGGAGATGAGGACGCCGTCGGCGCTCGCCAGGGCGCCACGCAGATGGGCGACGGCTGCGTCGACGGGCTCGACGTCGAGGTCGGCGTCGTAGGGCGGGAGGTCCCTGAGGCCGTCGAAGACCTCCAGCTCGACCCCGGACGGCAGCGACAACGCCGCCGCCCGGAGCAGGGCCGTGTTGTGGGACCCCTGCCGCAGGCTTCCTGAGAGGCCGAGGATGCGGATGGGGGCCATGGGGATCTACGCCTGCTTGACGAGCTGCAGATCGACGGTCAGCGTGACGTCCCACGCCACGGCGTCGCCGCCGGAGGGCAGCGCGTTCTGCCAGTTGAGGCCGAACTCGCGGCGGTCGACCTTCGCGGACAGCTCGAAGGCGACGCGGTCGTTGCCGTACGGGTCGGCGCCGGCGGCGAAGTTGCCGGAGGCGACGACGGACTTCGTGACGCCGCGGATGGTGAGGTCGCCGGTGACCTCGGCGGTGCCGTCGTCGCCGACCTTGATGTCGGTCGAGCGGAAGGTGACGGTCGGGGTGACCTCGGCGTTGAAGAAGTCCTCGGTCATGAGGTGGCCCTTGAAGTTGGGCTCGTCGACCGCGATCGAGCTGACGTCGGCCGAACCGGTCAGCACGCCGTCGGCGAACTGGGCGTCGTACTTCTCGAAGCTGCTGCGGAAGGTGGCGAGGCCGTTGTACTTGACGCCGAAGCCGATCGAGGAGTGGACCGGATCAACGGAGTAGGTGCCGGCGGGGGTCTGCGTGGTGGTGCTCATGGGACGCTCCTGGGAGGGAATGTGGACTGAAGTCCGCTTATGTCAGGACACTATAGCGGACTTCGGTCCGGTTCTGTCAAGCCCGTGCTGCGGGCCAGGTTCGCTCGCCGGTTTCAAGGGTTGGGCGGCATCGGCCGATGGAAGGGACGTGTCCGCGCCCGTGTTGCTGTTCGCCTTTACCTCCACCACGTCCAAGGCGGACCCGGGCGCCACGAGCACCACGAAGACGGGCTCGTCGGCCGCGACGCCGAAGCCGGACCCCGCGACCAAGGCGAAGCTCGACGCCGCCGCGAAGGCCAAGGCCGGCACCTACACCGGGACGGCGGTTCCCCAGCAGAGCTTCAGCCAGAAGGTCCAGCAGTTCGGGACCGACTGGCAGGGCTTCGCATCGCTGATGTTCATCATCCTGTTCGCCGTCTTCATGTGGCGGATGCTCAAGACGCTGCCGAAGACCAAGCCGGTGGAGATCAGCCCCGACGCCGGCGTCGAGGTCCAGTGGCAGGACATCGCGGGCGTCGACGAGGCCAAGAAGGAGCTCCAGGAGGTCGTCGACTTCCTCAAGGACCCCAAGCGGTTCCAGGCTCTGGGGGCGAAGGTGCCGGCCGGCGTCCTGCTGCACGGGCCGCCCGGCACCGGCAAGACGCTCTTGGCCAAGGCCGTCGCCCACGAGTCGGGCGCGACGTTCTACGCGCAGTCGGCCTCGTCGTTCGTCGAGATGTTCGCCGGCCTCGGCGCCGCGCGCATCCGCCGCCGGTTCCGCGAGGCGCGCAAGCACGAGCCGGCGATCGTCTTCATCGACGAGCTCGACGCCGTCGGTGCGCGGCGCGGCAGCGACAACAACTCCGAGCGCGAGCAGACGCTCAACCAGCTCCTGGTCGAGATGGACGGCTTCGCCTCCTCCGGCCGCGTCGTGGTGATGGCGGCGTCCAACCTCCTGGAGAAGCTCGACCCGGCGCTGCTGCGCCCGGGCCGCTTCGACCGCCAGGTCTTCGTCTCGCCGCCCGATGTCGAGGGCCGCAAGCGGATCCTCGAGGTCCACACCGCCAACAAGCCGCTGAACGC
>JAWVGD010000347.1:0-3990 GCA_033855515.1 Baekduia sp. | reverse complement strand
GCAGGAAGCGGATGTCGACGTCCATGGTGCAGCGGTCGGGCACCTTGTTGAAGGCGTCGCCGCCCTCGATGCGCGCAAGGTTGATCGACGGGCGGTCGAAGAGGTCGGACGACTCGCGGCTGAACGGCAGCGTCTCGATCCGGCGGAACGCGTCGTGGGCCTTGAGGATCGCGTTGTCGCCCAGCCACGGCGTCGAGCCATGGGCCGCGACGCCGCTGACGGCGACCCGGACGGCGAGGACGCCCTTGGCCTGCACCCCGATGTGGAGGTCGGTCGGCTCGCCGGTGAGCGCGAAGTCGCCGCGATAACCACCGGCGACGAGCACATCCGTGGAGCGGCTCGAGACGTCCTCGGACTCCTCGTCGGGCACGCAGACGAAGCGCACCCGGACGTGCCGGTTGTCGGAGACGTCCTTGACGGCGCACATCATGGCCGCGAGCGCGCCCTTCATGTCGTAGGCGCCGCGGCCGATGAGCCGGTCGCCCTCGATCCGGGGCTCGAACTGCGAGGCGTAGGCGGGCACCACGTCGAGATGGCCATGCAGGATGACCGTCGGCGGATCGGCGGAGTTGCGCGCGCCGACGTCGACCATCACGACGGGCAGCCCGTCGTGATCGAGGCTCTTGACCTCGAGCTCCCTCGACTCCAGCCATCCCTTGACGAACCCGGCCGCAGCACGGAGCCCGTCGAGCGTGGATGTGTCGTAGGTGATCAGCCGCTCGGCGAGGACGCGTTCGTCCATCCGGCCCCAGGGTACCGAGCGAGCCCGGCGGACCCCCACCGGATGACGGTAGGGTCGCGCCATGGCAGGCCGCATCGTGCTGTTCGGCGCCACCGGCTACACCGGCGAGCTGACCGCCCGCGTCCTCGCGGGCCTCGGCGAGCGCCCAGTGCTGGCGGGACGCAACTCCGACCGCGTCGAGGCGCTGGCCGAGGAGCTCGGCGGCCTCGACTGGGCCCTCGCCGACGTCGGCGGGCCGGGCGGGGCCGCGTCGGTCCGGGCGCTGCTGGAGCCCGGCGACGTCCTGGTCTCCACGGTCGGCCCGTTCACGCGCTGGGGCGCGCCGGTGGTCGAGGCGGCGCTGAACGCGCGGGCCCACTACCTGGACTCGACCGGCGAGTCGCCGTTCATCCGGCGCGTGTTCGAGGACTGGGGACCGCGAGCGCGGGCCGCCGACGTCGCCCTTCTGACGGCCATGGGCTACGACTGGGTGCCGGGGAACCTCGCGGGCGCGCTCGCGCTGCGGGATGCCGGTCCGGCGGCCGTGCGGGTCGAGGTCGGCTACTTCCTGACTGGCGCCGGCGGCGCGGGCGCGATGAGCGGCGGGACGCGCGCGTCCGCGGCCGCGGTGTTCCTGGAGCCGAGCTTCGGGCGCCGCGACGGGCGGCTGGTGACCGAGCGCAGCGGCGCGCGGGCACGCGGGTTCGTCGTCGACGGCTCGTCGCGCCGCGCCGTGTCGGTCGGCTCCTCCGAGCACTTCGGGCTGCCGGCGGCCTTCCCGGGTGTGCGCGACGTCGACGTCTACCTCGGCTGGTTCGGGCCTGCGTCGGACCTGCTGCGCGCCGCGTCGCTGGGCCTGTCGGCCGCGACGCGCGTCCCGGGTGTGCGCGGGCTGCTGTCGGAGGCGGTCGCCCGCACGGTGCGGGGCAGCACCGGCGGCCCGGACGGCGACGCGCGGTCGAGCAGCGGCTCCCACGTGGTCGCCGAGGCGCAGGACTCGGGCGGCCGCGTGCTCGCCATGGCGCGCCTGGAAGGCGTCAACGGCTACGACTTCACGGCGGGCATGCTGGCGTGGGGCGCGCGCGCCGCGGCGGCGGGGCGACTGCAGGCCACGGGCGCGCTGGGGCCGGTCGAGGCGTTCGGCCTGGACGCGCTGACCGAAGGCGTGCGTTTTGCCGGAATCGAGCGCGTCTGATGACCAGGCGATACACCGGCTGCTAGAACGCCACAAGTTCGTCCGAGCGTCCAATTCGCCACAAGTTCCTTGGCCAGACGCCGTTCAAAGGGCCATGGACGCCGAACGCCACCGTTCGTCAGAGGCCGCAGGACTGGAGCTGTGCTCGGGCTGTCACCGGCCCTTCGTCGTCCCCGTGGCCCTGCTGGACCTCGTCGACGAAGGCCTGTACCTCCTGGCGCTGCACTGCAGCAACTGCGACCGGCTGAGCACCGGCATCTTCGAGGACGCCGAGCTGGAGCTGCTCGAGCGCGCCAACGAGAGCGCCATCGCCGAGATGGAGGTTGCGATCGAGCTCATCGAGGTCGCCTGCTTCATCGACGACCTCGCCAGCTTCGCCCGCGCGCTCGAGTCGGACCTTCTCCTGCCCGAGGATTTCTAGCCACGTTCGCCCGCAACGACCGAGGGCCGGCGCGAGCGCCGGCCCTCGTCCACCTTCGGTGCTGACCGCTAGTACTTGAAGCCGCGGTCCGGCAGCTTCTTCGTGCAGGGGTGGTAGACGCGGGTGCCCTTCAGCGTCTTGCCGGCCTTGGTCTTGATCGTGATCTTGACCTTGACCGTGCCCCGCGTGAGCTTGCGGAGGTCCACCCGGACGACCGGGCGGCCCTTCATGGACTTGATCTTCTGGTGCTTGCCGTTGACCGTGACGGTCAGCTTCTTGATCTGGCTGCCCTTGTAGCGGACGTGGATCGAGAAGAGCCGCGCGCCGCCGCAGATGCGCGGGACGGCCGCCGCGGCGACCGGCGCGGCCGCAGGCGGGGCCACCGTGCAGGAGGCCGACCGCGTCAGGCCCACCTGGGCCAGCTTGTCGGACCCGCCGGCCAGATGGGTCGCCACGCCGAGCGTGGTGTCCGCGGCCGTCGAGCAGCCCGAGGTCGACCGGGTGGTGAACCCGACCTGCTTCGGATCCGCGGTCCAGCTCAGCACCAGCCGCGGCGGGATGCCGTCGTCCCACGGGGACGAGGCGGCGGCCGCCGATGCCGCGCTGCGCGCCGTCTCGACGTCGATCGGCGGCGACTGCTGCTGGTTGGCCTCGGTGGACGTCGCGTCGAGCGTCACCGCCGGGTGCCGCTGTGGGTCGATGCCCGACAGGTCGAGCGTGTGATCGCCGCCGGCGACGTCCCCGCTCTTGATCAGGTCCCCCGTCTCGGCGTCACGCACGCTCACGTTCACGCTGTCCAGCTCGCCGGGCGTGGTGTCGGTGAGCACGACCTTGTTCCAGTGGGCCGAGCCGACCGAGCGGTCGAAGCGCTGGTCGCGCAGGTCGATCGAGCGCTTGTTCGTGCCCGAGCTCAGGCTCGTGCACGGCGAGTTGCCCTCGAAGTCGACCGTGAAGGCCGTGCGCCGGTCGCCGAGGGCGACGACGCACGAGCCGTCCCAGATCGCGCCGTAGGCGTCGCCGGAGGACACGGTGTTGACCCAGCCGTCGGGCCCGAAGTTCGGACCCGCGCACGGCTTCATCATGCCCCAGTCAAAGCATCCGACGCCCGTGTGGCTGAGCGAGCCCACGAACGTGCGGGAGCCCGCCTCGGCCTCCTCGGTCACCGAATAGCCCGACGGGTAGGTGTCCGTCGTCGGCCATGTGCCGATGGGCGCGGCGATCGACGGATCGTTGTCCGTGTAGCACTCACCCGCGCTGCCCCAGAAGGAGCACACGCCGATGATCGCGCCCGTGGCGTCGTGCATGTTCACCAGGTTCCACTGCTGCCCGGTAGCCTTCGGCGTGTCCCAACCGGTGCACTTGGCCCGGGTGGCCACGTCGACGCAGGTCGACTTGTCCCCCGCCCGCGACGCGTAGATCCGCGTGCCGTGGGTGATGATGTCGTACGACCCGCCGGCCCCGTCGGACAGCCCGCTGTCCAGCGGCGCGCACGGGTCGCCGGTCGACGGATCCAGGCAGTACAGCTTGCCGCCGTCGCCGGCCATGTAGATGTTGTTGCCAACCTTGACGGGCGCCGACCCGCCCGGCACGGGGTTGGTGCTCATCCGCGCGAGGACGAAGTAGCCGCACGTGTCGTTGGTCGACGTGTCCCAA
>JAWVGD010000346.1:0-10946 GCA_033855515.1 Baekduia sp. | reverse complement strand
TGAGCGGGAGCTAACCCGCCGACGCACCCGCGGCGGGACCGAACGCCCGGGCGCAGGGGCGGCGATACGGTTGCGGGCGTGACGACCGCCGGCCGCCTGCACGACGCGATCGCCGAGCTGGCGACGTTCAACGACGATCCGGCGGCCGGCGGGATCACCCGCGAGGTCTACACGCCGACCTACGCCGCGGCGCTCGGGCGCGTGATCGACTGGATGCACGACGCCGGGCTGCAGACGCGCACCGACGCCGTCGGCAACCTCTTCGGCCACTGGCCCGGCAGCGAGCCGGACGCACCGCTGGTGCTCACCGGGTCGCACGTCGACACGACGCTGAACGCGGGCGCCTACGACGGCGTCCTCGGCGTGCTCGGGGCGATCGAGGCGGTCCACCAGCTGCGCGACCGCGGGGTCACGCCGCGGCGCTCGATCGAGGTCGTCGCGTGGGCGGGCGAGGAGCCGCGTTTCGGCACGGGCTGCGTCGGGTCGCGCTGCGCCGCGGGCGACCTGTCGCGGGAGGACCTCGACCGGCTGGCCGGCCGCGACGGCGTGTCGATGGCCGGCGCGCTGCGCGCGGCGGGGTTCGACCCCGACGCGCTGGCCGCGGCGCGCATCGACCCCGCGACGATCCACGCGCTGGTCGAGCTGCACATCGAGCAGGCGATCGTCCTGGAGACCCACGGCGCGGCGATCGGCCTCGTGACCGCGATCGCGGCGCCGCACGACTTCCGGCTGCGGCTCACGGGCGCCGCCACGCACGCGGGCGCGACGCCGATGGACCTGCGCCGCGACGCGCTGGCCGGCGCCGCCGAGGCGATGGTGGCGCTGGAGCGCATCACGCGGAGGTCCTCCAGCGGGACGACGGTCGGCACCGTCGGGGTCATCCGGGCGCTGCCGGGCGCGATCAACGTGGTGCCCGGCGTCGCCGAGCTCGACGTCGACGTGCGCGACAGCGATCTCGATGCGCGCGAGGCGGTGGTCGCGGAGATCGTCGAGGCCGCCCGCGAGATCGCCGCCGGGCGCCGCTTGGCGCTCGACGTGGAGGAGATCGTCGTCGACACGCCGGTGGCGTGCGACCCGGCGGTGATCGCCGCCGGCGAGGCGGCCTGCGCGGAGCTCGGGCTCGCGCCGCGCCGGATGATCAGCGGCGCCTACCACGACGCGATGATCCTGGGCCGCAAGGTCCCGGTCGGGATGATCTTCGTGCCCAGCCGCGGCGGGGTGAGCCATCATCCCGACGAGTACACCTCACCCGAGGAGCTCGATCGGGGCGTGGCGGTCCTGGCGGGCACGCTGCAGCGGCTGGCGGCGTAGGCGGGCCGGTCCCCCCCTCAGTGCACTTCCTGGATCGTGTTGCCGCCGTCGACCACCAGCGCATGGCCGGTGACGTAGCTCGCGCCCTCGGAGGCCAGGAACGCCACGGCTGCGGCGACCTCGTCGGCGGTGCCCGGGCGGCCGGCGGGCGTGTGGAGCCCGGCCGTGCGCTCCTCGTCGGTCGCCGAGGCCGTGTCGATCCACCCGGGCAAGACGCTGTTGGCCGTCACGCCGCGGGGGCCCGCCTCCAGGGCGATCGAGCGCATCAGGCCGTCGACGCCCGCCTTGGCCGCGCCGTAGCCGGCTGAGCCCGGCGCGGTCACGAGCGGTCCGGTGACCGAGGACACGAACACGATCCGGCCGTAGCCGCGCGCGACCATCCCGGGGAGGACCGCCCGGGCCGTGTGGAAGGCGGTGTCGAGGTTCAGCGCCAGGTCCAGGCGCCACGTGTCGGGCGTCATCTCGACGACGGCCGTGTGAGCGACGTCGACGCCCTGCTGCACCATCCCGGCGGCGTGGACGAGCACGTCCAGCGGCTGCTCCAGCGCCGCCTCGGCCTCGGCCACCAGCCTCGCGGCGGCGACGGGATCGGTCAGGTCGGCGACGTGCCCGGAGACCGTCGCCGGCCCTTCGGCCCGCAGCTCGGCGACCCGTTCCTCGATGCGCCCCGTGGTCGAGGTGATCGCCACCGCCGCGCCCAGCCGGCCCAACCAGCGCGCGGAGGCGAACCCGATCCCCGCAGCACTGCCGGCGCCGGTGACGAGGACGGCACGTCCCTGCATCGGCAAGCGAGGCTCAGCCGAGGTAGTTCTCGACGGTTCCAGGGTCGCGGAGCCTCGCGCTTTCGGGGTCCTGGCCGGCGGCCCGGAGGGCCTGGCGGCGGCGCAGGAGGTCCCAGAGCTGGTCCAGCTCGACCTTGATCTGGGCGAGCCGTTCGCGGTCCTTGGCGATCACGTCGTCGTGACCGGTCTCGGCGGCCTCGCCCTCTTCGGCGCGCAGCTTGCGTTCCTGGACCTCGAGCGCCTCGATGCGGGTGCGGATGTCGTCGTCGTCCATGAACCGAGGCTACTCGGCTCAGAACCCGTCGCGCCAGACGTCCTTGTAGAGCAGGTATTCGGCCGGCCCGCCGGCGCCGGCGGTGAAGCCCTGGGGGCAGTAGGGCGCCATGTAGATGAAGTCGCCTTCGGTGACCTCGTGGGCGTCGGCGCCGAGCACGTAGGTCCCAGAGCCCTCGGTCATGTAGAGGCCGTGCTCCTCGTCGTGGACCTCGATCTTGTCCAGGCCCACGCCGGCGTCGAACCGCAGCAGCGACATGTTGAAGTCCCAGGCGGGGTCGTCGACGGGCAGCAGCTCACGGCGGGTGAAGCCGGCGACGGCCGTGGCCGCGAACGGCTCGTCGTCGCGGTGGCCGTAACGCGGGCCGGGCTCGTCGTGGGCGGTGTGCGGCTCGTAGCGGCGCCTGACGATCAGCATCCGCGCGGCGGCGTCGCCCGCCTCGAGCTCGAAGCCCACGTCGGCCGGGAGATAGGCGTAGGAGCCGGCCCCCGGCGTGCGCGGCCGCTCGGCGCCCGCGAGCAGCCGCGGCGCGCCGTCCAACACGTACAGGAACGTCTCGAAGCCGGTGGCGAACGGCCGGACCGTCCCGCCTCCAGCGCTCAAGGACACCAGGTACTCGCCGATGCGCGACGGGGCCATGCGCGGCGTCACGAGCTTGACGACGGGCTGGTCGGCGAGCTCCGGCAGCCGGCTCGGGTAGTGGTTGGCCGGGGTGATCACGGTGTAGCCGCGGCCGAGCGTGCCGCGGGAGCGCTCGCTCATCCCTGCATCCCTTCGTCGTCATCGGGCCGGTGCACCACGAGGTCCTCCGGACGGACCGGGGCGCGCGTCAGCGCCTTGCCGGTCGCCGCGCGCAGGGCGGCCAGGATCGCCGGCGTCGAGCTCAGCGACGGCATCTCCCCCACCCCGCGCAGGCCGTACGGCGTGTCGGGGTCGCCGAGCTCCAGCACGATCGACCGCAACGGCGGCGCGTCGACGATCGTGGGGATCCGGTAGCTGCCGAGGCTGCGCGTCTGCACGAGGCCGTCGTCGACCAGCAGCTCCTCGGTGAGCGCGAGCCCGAGCCCCTGGATCGACCCGCCCTCGAGCTGGCCCTCCAAGGCCAAGGGGTTGATCGCGCGGCCCACATCCTGCGCGCAGGTCAGCTCCACGACGCGCGCGAGGCCCAACTCCACGTCGACGTCGACGACCGCGCGGTGCGCGACGAACGCGAAGCCCGCGTGCGCGTCGCCCTGGCCGGTCTGCGGGTCAAGCTCCTCGGTCTGCGCATGGCGGTAGGTGCGGGTCTCCTCGACGGGCGCGCCGGCGAGCAGCTGGGCCAGCGCGAGCACGGGCGTCCCGTCGCCCGCGCGGACGACCTGGCCGTCGCTGAGCGCCAGGTCCTCGCCGCCCTCGCCGAGGCGCTCGGCGGCGTGCTCCAGCACCCGAGCGCGCACCGCGGCGCAGGCGGTCTGGACCGCGCCGCCGGCCATCCACGTCAGGCGCGACGCCGACGCCGAGCCGGCGGAGTCCACCGCGGTGTCGGCCGCGAGCACGCGCACGTCGGCGACCCCGAGCTCCGTGCGCGCGATCTGCTCCTGGACTCCGACGATGCCCTGGCCCACCTCGGCGGCGGCGGTGTGGACCTCGACGACCGCCTCGCCGTCGCGGACCAGCAGCCGGACGCGCGCCGTCGACGCGTCGTCGAAGCCCTCCGAGAAGGCGATGTTCTTGAACGCGGCTGCGTAGCCGACGCCGCGGCGCACGCCCTCCCCGAGGGTGGCCGCGAACGTGCTGCCGGGCAGGTCGCGCGGGTCGCCGGCCGGCTCGTCGGCGGGCAGCGGCGCGGCCTCGAGGCGATCCAGCAGCGCCACGGTCGCCACCGGCCCGCGCACGACCTGCCCGGTGGGCAGCGTCCCGCCGTCGGCCAGCGCGTTGCGCCGCCGCACCTCCAGGGGGTCGAGCCCGGCGGCAGCGGCGACCCGGTCCATCTGGGCCTCGTAGGCCATCGCCACCTGCACGGCGCCGAAGCCGCGCATCGCGCCGCACGGCGGGTTGTTCGTGTAGGCGACGGTCCCGAGCAGGTCGGCGTTGGCCACGGCGTAGGGGCCGACCGCGAGCGTCGTCGCGTTGGCCACCACCGCGGGCGACGACGACGCGTAGGCGCCCCCGTCCAGCCACAGCCGCGCCCGCACGGCGATCAGCCGCCCGTCGGCCGCGGCGCGGTGCTCGTACTCCATCCAGGCGGGATGACGGTGAACGTGGCCGCCGGCGAAGGACTCCTCCCGCAGGTAGGCCATCTTCACCGGGCGGCCGGTGGCCAACGCGAGCAGGCAGGCGTGCAGCTGCATCGAGAGGTCCTCGCGCGCGCCGAACGCGCCGCCGACACCGGCGAGGACCAGGCGCACGCGCTCAGGAGGCAGGCCCAGGCCCGCGGCGACCTGGTCGCGGTCGACGTGCAGCCACTGCGTCGCCACGTGCAGCTCGACGCCACCGTCGCCGTCGGGGATCGCCAGGCCCGACTCGGGCCCCAGGAACGCCTGGTCCTGGATGCCGACCTCGTAGCGGTCGCAGACGACGATCGGCGCGGCGGCGCCGGCGTCCGGGTCCCCGCGCACGATCCGGACCGCGCGCAGCGTGTTGCCGCCGGGATGCAGCGCGGGCGCGCCGTCGGCCAGCGCGTCCTCCCAGGACGTGACCGGCGGCTCGACGGCGTAGTCGACCGTGATGAGCGCGGCGGCCCGGCGGGCCGTGTCGGCGTCGTCGGCAGCGACGATCGCCACCGGCTCGCCGTGATGGCGCACGCGGTCGACGGCCAGCACCGGCTGGTCGGCCACGATGCTGCCGACGAGCTTGTCGCCGGGCACGTGGGCGTGGGTCAGGACGGCGCGCACGCCGGGCACCGCGCGCGCGGCGCGCGCGTCGATCGACCGGATGCGCGCTGCCGCGTGCGGACTGCGCAGCGTCACGCCGAAGAGCATGTCCTCGACGCGCAGATCCGAGGAGTACCGGAACGCCCCGGCGACCTTGGCGGGGCCGTCGGTGCGGGTCAGGCGCGCGCCGACGTGGCCACGGCGGTGCGCGTGCTCCTCGGACTCGTCCAGCAGCGGCGGGCGGTCGCCGCCGGCGCCGGAATCGCCCTGGTCGCCGGGGTGCTGGGCGGCCCAGGAGCCGCCCTGCTGCGGGCTCATGGCGCGGCCTCCGCCATCCGCCGGCTCTGGCGCGCCAGGTCGGCGGCGAGCCTCAGCGGGTCGGCGGTGCGCAGCTCGCCGTCCTCGACGACGACCTCGCCGCCCACGACCATCAGGTCGACCGCGCGGGTCGGGCCGAACGCGAGCGCGAAGACCGGATCGTCGATTCCCGCGTGCGCGAGCCCGCGCAGGTCCCACAACGCGACGTCGGCCAGGGCGCCCACGCTGAGGTGGCCGAGCTCGTCGTCGCGCCCGAGGCAGCGGGCGCCGTGGCGCGTGGCCATCTCCAGCGCCTCGCGCGCGGTCAGCGCCGACGGGCCGTCCTTGACGCGCGCCAGCACCAGCGCGGCGCGCAGCTCGTCGACCAACTCCCCGCACTCGTTGGACGCGGCGCCGTCGACGCCGAGGCCGACGGGGGAGCCCGCCCGCAGCAGCGAGCGCACCGGTGCGATCCCCGCCCCGAGTCGCCCGTTGGACGTCGGGCAGTGCGCCACCCCGGTCCCGGTCGCGCCCATCCGCTGCGTCTCGGCCTCGTCGAGGTGGACGCAGTGCGCCAGCCACACGTCGTCGCCGAGCCAGCCGAGGTCGTCGACGTACTGCAGCGGGCGGACCCCGAAGCGCTCGAGGCAGAACCGCTCCTCGTCGTCGGTCTCGGCCAGGTGCGTGTGCAGCCGGACGCCGCGCGCCCGGGCGAGCTCCGCGGTCTCGGTCATCAGCTCGCGCGTCACGCTGAACGGCGAGGTCGGTGCGAGCGCGATCCTCACGCGGGCGCCCGGAGCCGGGTCGTGGTGGCGGTCGATCGCCTCGGCGCAGGCGGTGAGGATCGCGTCGCGGTCCTCGACGACGTCGTCGGGCGGCAGGCCGCCGGCGCTGACGCCGAGGTCCATCGCGCCGCGGCACGGGTGGAAGCGGATGCCGATCGCCCGCGCCGCGTCGATCTCGACGGCGAGGAGGTCGCCCGCGCGCTTGGGGAAGATGTAGTGGTGGTCGGTCGAGGTCGTGCACCCCGAGCGCGCGAGCGCCGCGAGCCCGGCGCGCGCGGCGGCCGCCACGACGTCGGCGTCGATGTGCTGCCAGACCGGATACAGCGCGACGAGCCACTCGAACAGCGTGGACTCCTGCGCGTAGCCGCGCGTCGCCCACTGGTAGAGGTGGTGGTGGCAGTTGACGAGGCCGGGCGTGGCGAGCTTGCCGGTGGCGTCGATGCGGCGCGTGGCGCGGGCGGCGTCGGCGGCCGGCGCGGGGCCCTCGCCGACGGCGGCGATCCGGTCGCCGTCCAGGACGAGGTGGCCGGCGGCATGCTCACGGCGCGCGTCGTCGACCGTGGCGATCGCGCAGCCCTCGATGACCGTGACGCTCACGCCCGTCCCTCCTGCGCGGCGAGCCGCACGGCTTCGACGATCTTCTGATAGCCCGTGCAGCGGCAGAGGTTGCCGTTGAGGCCCTCGCGGATGTCGGCCTCGCTCGGGTCCGGGTTGCGCGCCAGCAGGTCGCGCGCGGCGACGACCAGCCCGGGCGTGCAGAAGCCGCACTGCACCGCGCCGGCGCGCAGGAACGCGCCTTGGACGGCGTGCGGCGTGCCGTCCGGCCCCGCGAGCGATGCGGCCGTCTCGACGCTCGCCCCGTCGGCCTGCGCCGCCAGGACGAGGCAGGCGCAGGCGATCTCGCCGTCGATGGCGACCGTGCACGAACCGCACTCGCCCTGCTCGCATGCGTTCTTGGCGGAGGTGAGCCCGAGCACGTCGCGCAGGACGCGCAGCAGGCTCTGCCCCGTCTGCGCGTCGGAGACCTCGTACCGTGCGCCGTCGACGGTCAGCCTCACAGCGCGGCCCATGCCCGGTCCAGCACGCGCCGGGCCAGCACGCCCGCGACGTGGCGGCGGTACGCGACCGAGCCGCGGGCGTCGGCGACAGGGTCGACGGCCTCGGCGACGAGCTCGCCGAAGCGCCGCAGGACACGGTCGTCGAGCTCGTCCCAGGCGTCGGCGACGAGCACCTCCGCGACGCCCGGGCGGATCGCGGTCGGCCCGGCGCCGACGACGCAGACCGTCGCGGTGCGCGCCACGGGGTGCAGCTCGATCGCGACACCGCAGACCGCGCGGGCCATCGCGTTGCGCGCCCCGGCCTTGGCGTAGGCGGTCGGGCCGTCGGCGGCGGGGACCAGCAGCGCGGTGACGAGCTCGTCATGGGCCAGGTCGCAGGTTCCCGGGCCGCTGACGAACGCGGTGGCCTCCACATGGCGGGTGCCGCGGGGGCCGGCGAGCTCGACGGTCGCCTCGGCGGCGCCGAGGGCGGCGAGCGCGTCTCCGGACGGGTCGCCGAGGACGAGCGCCCCCACGAGCGTCGCGCGGTTGCGGACCTGCCGCGAGGCCACGGTGCGCGCGGCGGCCGCCAGGCCCGGCAGCGCCTCGGCGTGACGCTCGAGGACGTCGGTGTAGGTCGTGCCCGCCCCGAGGCGCACGACGCCGCCCTCCTGCGTGGCGTCGCCCAACCCGGCGACGCGCGAGAGGTCCAGCAGCGCGCGCGGGGCGAGCGCCCCGCGGTTGAGCTCCACGAGCACTCCCGTCCCGCCCGCGACGACGACCGCATCCGGGTGCTCGGCGCGAGCCTCGAGGGCGTCGGCGAGGGTGCGGGGCTGGAGGATGGTCAGGAGCGGTCCTTGCGGTGCGACATCGGCTGGCCCGGAGCACGGGCGGCGCCTGACCAGGTCGGTGCGCGGACGGTCGCCGGAATCTAGCGCACGCCACGGGCGCCGTTGTGCCGCCGGTCCGCGACGGCTAGCCTGCCCGCCGGATGACACACGACCCGCCCGCGGCAGGTGGCCGGGTCGCCGACCGGGGTCATCGGCGACTGGCGCTGCACGACACGGTCCGCATGGACCGCGATGAGTTCCTGTCGCACTTCGGCGGCGTCTTCGAGGACAGCCCGTGGATCGCCGGCGCGGCCTGGGACGCGGGTCCCCACGCGAGCGTCGCGGCGCTGCACGGAGCCATGGTGGCCGCCGTCGCCGGCGCGCCGCGCCAGGCGCGGCTGGACCTCATCCGCGCCCACCCCGAGCTGGCCGGCAAGGCCGCGAGCGCGGGCGCGCTGACGGCCGAGTCCACACGCGAGCAGGTCGCCGCGGGCCTGGACCGCGTGACGCCCGCCCAGCACGCGCGCCTGCTGGCGCTCACGGCGGAGTACCGCGCGCGCTTCGGCTTCCCGTTCGTGGTGTGCGCCCGCGAGCACTCGGCCGAGTCGATCATCGCCACCGCCGCGGCGCGCGTGGCCGCCGATCCCGACGCGGAGGAGCAGACCGCCCTGGCGGAGATCGCCAAGATCGCGGCGCTGCGGCTCGCCGACCTCGTCACCGACGCAGAAGGACGCTCCGCTTGACCGACGCCCGCATCTCCTACGGCAAGCTCGACGTGCCGGTGCACCTGGTGCGCGGCGAGCGCCTGCTGGCCGCCGACGTGAGCCTCGAGGTCCTCGGCCAGGGGTTCCTGCCCGCCTACACGGAGGGCGACAACACCAACGTGGTCGCGACCGACACGATGAAGAACGTCATCCTGCGCCGCGCGCACGAGTACGACGGCGCGACGCTCGAAGGGCTGCTGGACGAGCTGGGCCGCGGGTTCCTGTCGACCTACCCGGAGATGGAGGGCGTGCGCGTGTCGGCGGCGCGGCAGCCGTGGGTGGCCGAGCCCGGCGGCAAGCTCTTCCGGCGCGTCGACGGAGACCACGCGGTGGCGGAGCTGGAGCTGGCCCGGACGGGCGGCGGCGGGGCCATCGAGGTCGTCGACGCGCGCAGCGGCCAGGTCGGCCTGCGGCTGTTGAAGACGACCGGCTCGGCGTTCACGCGGTTCGCGCGCGACGGCGACACGACGCTGCCCGAGCGGCTGGACCGCCCGCTGTTCCTGCACCTCGACGTGCACTGGCGCTACGGCGACCCAGCCGATGCGACCGGCGAGCGCCACGTCGCGCCCGAGGACGTCCTGGCGGTGCTGCTGGAGGTCCACGACGCGTTCGTCAGCGAGTCGATCCAGCACCTCGTCTACGAGGTCGGCACCACGCTGCTGCAGCGGTTCCCGGCGCTCGCGCAGGTGAGCTTCCGCGGCGAGAACCACACGCACGATCCGGTGCCCGGCGCCGCTGACGCGCCGCCGGAGCGCAAGACCTACACCTCGCCGTTTCCCGCGTGGGGGCTCATCACGCTGGTGCTGGACCGCTGAGCATCCAGGAGGTCGAGCAGGAGCCCGCGCGATGCAGCGCCTGGCCGAGCAGTGGATCGCGCTGAACCTCGCCGCCCGCGGCGGGCCGTCGCTCCCGGGTGGTTCAATGGCCCCGTGACCGACGCGGGCCGCCTGACGACGCATGTGCTGGACGTGGCGCGCGGGCGCCCCGCCGAGGGCGTGGCGATCGAGCTCGTGCGCCTCGACGGCGGCGACGGCGCCGGCGTCGTGGCCACCGCCGTGACGAACGCCGACGGGCGCACCGACGGGCCGCTGCTCGGCCCCGGGGCGCTGGAGGTCGGCGTCTACGAGCTGCGCTTCGCGGTCGGCCCGTACTTCGCGGCGGCCGGCGGCGCGGGCGCCGACGCTTCGGGGTCAGACCCCGCGTTCCTCGACGTCGTCCCCGTGCGCTTCGGCGTCGCCGACGCCGGCGCCCACTTCCACGTGCCGTTGCTCGTCACGCCGTGGTCCTACAGCACCTATCGCGGCAGCTAGCCGCCGCCGCGCCCGGCTCATGAGCGACGTATATGACCTGCTCGTCCGCGGGGCACGCGTGGTGGGACCCGACGGGGTCGGCGCCGCCGACGTCGCGGTCGCCGACGGCGTCGTCGCCGCCGTCGGGCCTGAGCTCGACGGCGCCGCGGCCGAGACCGTCGACGCCCGTGACCTGCTCCTGCTGCCGGGCGTCGTCGACGCGCACGTCCACCTCAACGACCCCGGTCGCGCCGACTGGGAGGGCTTTGCGACCGGAACCGCGGCGCTGGCCGCCGGCGGGACCACCACAGCGATCGACATGCCGCTCAACGCGATCCCGCCGACGCTGGACGCGGCGAGCTTCGACGCCAAGGTCGCCGCCGCCCGCGGCACCGCCCGCGTCGACGTCGCGCGGTGGGGCGGCCTGGTCCCGGGCGACCTCGACCGGCTCGACGAGCTCGCGGCCCGCGGCGTCGTCGGGTTCAAGGCCTTCATGTCGGCCAGCGGCGTCGCGGAGTTCGAGGCCGCCGACGACCTCACGCTCGTGCAGGGCATGGCGCGCGCGGCGCACCTCGGCCTGCCCGTCGCCGTCCACGCCGAGAGCGACGAGCTTACGTCGCGGCTGGCCGCGCGCGCGGTCGCCGAGGGTCGCACCACGATGCGCGACTACCTCGCGTCGCGGCCGGTGCGGGCCGAGCTGGAGGCCATCGGCCGCGCGACGGCGT
>JAWVGD010000345.1:0-6763 GCA_033855515.1 Baekduia sp. | reverse complement strand
GGGCTCTCGACGCTGGAGCTCCTCGGGCGGCTCGCCGCGGCGGGGGAGCGCTGGCCGCGGCTCTCGGAGCTGGCGGGCGAGACCGGCCTGAGCCTCGGGCGCGTGTCGCGCCACATGGACGCGCTGGGGCGGCGCGGGCTGGTGCAGCGGCGCAAGTGCTCCACCGATTCCCGCGCCGTCGAGGCGCACCTCACGACGGCCGGCGCCGCGCTACAGGTCGCGGCCGAGGCGGCCCACGCCGCTGCCGTGCGCGACGCGTTCCTCGGGCAGCTGAGCCCGGAGGAGGCCGCCACGCTCGCGACGGTCTTCCGGCGCTTCGCCCCACGGGCGGCGGCGGCCTGCGCCGTGGAGACGGAGCCGGCCGCGCCCGCGGCCGCCGAGCGACGCTAGGGCCGGCGGTGCAGCGCGGCCGGGAACAGGGCCAGCGCCCACCCGGTCGTCAGCTCGTCGCGGCGGTAGGGCCGGCCGGCGATCAGGACGTAGTCGCCGGTGCTCGGATCCATCGGCAGCTGACGCTCGACCGGATACCACTCGTTGTGCTGGCGGATCAGCTCGTTGACGTCCTCGAACGAGTGCCAGCGCAGGCGCTCGTGCCACGCGCGCGAGAAGTCCTCCGGATCGCCGCCGCTCTGCTCGCGCACGTAGGCGTAGGCGTCGGCCAGCTCGGCGCGGTGGCGCTCGGTCGCGGCGTGGATCTCGCGCAGGCGCTCCATCCAGCGCGGCATGAGCGCGCCGCGCAGATACCCCTCGACGCTGCGCTCGCGCAGCAGCTCCTGCTCGGGGATCGGGCGGCCGCGGCGATGCTCGCCGTCCAGGGCGCGGGCCACGCGACGCTCGACCGGCGACAGGGCCGCGCGGTCATCGGGTCCGGAGCTGCGGCGGTGGCGGTGGCGGTCGGAAGCGTCCTCGGACATCGCGCTCCCCACGCTAGCGAGCCCCACATGACCGCCTGCGGACCTGGCGCGCGGGCGGCTGGGATGATCTCGCGCGTGCCGCTCTCCTCCCCGTCCCATGACGCCGTCGTCGTCGGCGGCGGCCACAACGGCCTGGTCGCGGCCGCCTACCTCGCGCGCGCCGGCCGCCGCGTCCTGGTGCTCGAGCGCCGCGCTGAGCTCGGCGGCGCGACCGTCTCCGAGGTCGCGTTCCCGGGTCTCGACGCGCGGCTCTCGCGCTACTCCTACCTCGTGAGCCTCCTGCCGCGGGTCATCGTCGACGAGCTCGGCCTCGGCCTCCGCCTGGCCCGCCGGCGGATCGCGTCCTACACGCCCGATCCGCGCGTCGGCGGGCGTCACGGCCTGTTGGTCGACGGCGGCGACGCGGCGGCGACGCAGGCCTCGTTCGCGCGCGTGACGGGCACCGACGCGGGCGCGACCCTCGCCTGGGACGCGTTCTACGCGCGCACGGCACGGGTCGCCGAACGCGTCTTCCCGACGCTCATCGAGCCGCTGCGCTCCAGGGCCGCGCTCCGCGCGCTCGTGGACGACGACGCGACCTGGGAGGCCCTCTTCGAGGCGCCGCTGGGCGATGCCGTGGCCGCCGCGTTCCCCGACGACCTCGTGGCGGGCGTCGTGCTGACCGATGCGCTCATCGGCACCTTCGCGGCGGCCGGCGACGAGCAGCTGCGCCAGAACCGGTGCTTCCTGTACCACGTCATCGGCGGCGGGACCGGCCACTGGGACGTGCCGATCGGCGGCATGGGCGCGGTGTCCGGCGCGCTCGCCACGGCGGCGCGGGCCGCCGGCGCGGAACTGCGCACCGGCGCCGAGGTCGTGGCGATCGAGCCCGACCGCGGCAACGGCGCGACCGCGCGCTTCCGGGCCGGCGACGACCACCGCGAAGAGACCGTGACGGCGCGCCATGTCCTCGTCAACGCAGCGCCGGCCGAGCTGGACCGCCTCCTCGGCCGCGAGCCAGACGAGGACTGCGCCCCGGAGGGCGCACAGCTCAAGGTCAACCTGCTGCTGTCGCGGCTGCCGCGCCTGCGCGACGGCGACGTGACGCCCGAGCAGGCCTTCGCCGGGACGTTCCACGTCAACGAGACCGCCTCCCAGTTGCAGCGCGCCTACGACGAGGCCGCCGCCGGGGCGATCCCCTCGCTCCCGCCGCTGGAGACCTACTGCCACTCCCTGACCGACCCCACCATCTTGGGCGACGACCTCCGCGCCGCCGGGGCGCAGACCATGACGATCTTCGGGTTGCACATGCCCGCGCGGCTGTTCGAAGGCGACGCCGCGGCCGCCGGCCGCGCCCGCGACGAGGCGCTCGGCGCGACGCTGCGCTCGCTGGACAGCGTCCTGGCCGAGCCGATCGAGGGGTGCCTGCTGCGCGGCCCCGGCGGCGAGCCGTGCCTGGAGGTCCGCACGCCCCGCGACCTCGAGGACGAGCTGCGGATGCCCGGCGGCCACATCTTCCATCGCGACCTGTCGTGGCCGTTCGCCGAGACCGACGCCGAGGTCGGCACCTGGGGCGTGGAGACCACCGAGCCGTCGGTCCTGCTCTGCGGCGCGGGCGCCCGCCGCGGCGGCGGCGTGTCGGGCATCCCCGGCCGCAACGCCGCGATGGCGGTGCTGCAGGCCGCGGGCGGTTAGCCCGCCAGCAGCCCGGCGAGCTCCGGGTGGGCGTCGAGGAGACCGGCGAGCGTCGCGCCTGTCCGCGGCGAGATCCACACCGCGACCCGCGCTCCGTCGTGGGTCGCCTCGCGCCACACCATCTCCAGCGCCGCCAGCTCCACGGCGTCGGCCGCGCCGGTCCGGCCGGCCTCGGCCGCCGCGGGCCCGACGACCCGGTCGCCGATCGTCTCCCACGCCCCCTCGGTCATCCACAACGGTTCGAGCACGCTCATGGCGTGCAGCGTACGCAGACCCGGGCTGCCGCCGGTCAGACGAACCGCTGCACGAACTTCAGCGCGGTGTCGGCGACCTCGCGCCAGCCGCTGTCGATCGTCAGCGCGTGGCCGCGGTTCGGGATCTCGGTGATCTCCGTGACCCCCGCGTTGCGCTCCTGCTTCTTGAACGAGGCGTTGGCGATCGACCACGGCACCGTGTTGTCCTTCTCGCCGTTGATGATCAGCAGCGGCCCGCGCTCGGGGTTCTTGCTGTTGACCTTGGCCTCCGTCCATGGGTTGAGGTTGGCCGTCGCGGCCTGGAACAGCGGTGCGCCCGACGCGGGCACGGCGAACGTCCCGTAGAGCTCCTTGGCCTCGTCCTCGCTGACCGCGTTGGCGAACGCGAAGCGGAACTGCTCGTAGGTCAGCGGCACCGCGCGGCTGCGGTTGGCCGGGTTGCCGAGCACCGGCCGCGAGGACTTCAGCGCCGAGATCGGCAGCGGCAGGACGCCGCGAAACGGCGCCGGGTCGATCGCCACGGTGGCGGCTGACAGCGCGCGCCCGGCGAGGATCTGCGCGAGCAGGCCCCCGAAGGAGTGGCCGACGACCGCCGGCTTGCGCTTGAGCTGCCCGAGGATCTCGGCGTAGTGGTCAGCGACCTGCCCCACCGTCTTGCCGGCGAACGTCTCCGGGTGCGCATTGGCCTCCTCGACGGTCTCGGGATCGTCGGGCCAGCCGGGCGCGAGCGCCGTGTAGCCGGCGGCCTCGAACACCTCGGCCCACCGGTCCCAGCTGCTGGGCAGCAGCCACAGGCCGTGCACGAAGACGACGGGCTGCAACCCCGTCTCGTTGGCACGCCGGACCTCCTGCGCCTCGTGCTCGGTGATCGTGGCGGTGGCGGGCGGGGAGTCCTGGGCGGGCGCGGTGCTCATGTCCCCGAACGTAGACGCGGCCTGAGACCAGCGCAAGGCGATCGGCGACTTCACCGCAGGTCTTCAACGACGAAGGCCCCGCCGGGGCGGGGCCGTCGTTGCCAGTGGAGACGGTGGGAATTGAACCCACGTCCGCAATCGCGTAGTGGAGGTTTCTACGAGCGTAGTCGGCACTCTGATCTCGTCTCCCGATCGCCTTGCCGACGGGGTGGCGGGAGACCAGCCTCCTGAAGATGTCCCCGGTTTGACAGAGGCGTATCGCCCCGGGTGATCCGGCATTCTGATTCCGAACATCCAGCGGCCGGCAGGCCGGAGTCGGAACCTCACCTACCTAGTCTGGTTAGAGACTAAGCAGCGAGGGCGTACTCGTGAGAGTCCGCACGTATGGTTTTCCCGGTGTTTAACGAGGCCTCCGGGACCTCGGCTCGCGACCATCCCTACGGAACCGACCACGTCGAAGCCTGTCGTCCCCGGGGATGTTGCATCACCCAGTGTAGCCCTATTTCGCGAGTCCCATCACGCGCAGGCGGATCCTGGCCCCCGCGTGCAGGCGGTCGGGCCGCGGCGTCATCCCGAGCTTCTCGGTGACCCGCAGCGACCGCTCGTTGCCCGGATGCACGATCGCGAGGATCTCCCGCATCCCACACGCTTCGCCGAAGCCGAACGCCAGCGCCGCCCGCGCGCCCTCGGTCGCCAGGCCACGTCCCCAGGCCGGGCGCGCCAGCCGCCAGCCGACCTCGACCGCAGGAAGCACCTCGGGCAGGAACGTCGGGACGCTGAGCCCGCAGAACCCGAGCAGGGCGCCCGGCGCCGACCGCTCCTCCACCGCCCACAGCCCGAAGCCCCGCGCCTCCCAATCGCGCTCGATGCGCGCGAGCAGGTCGTCGCTCAGCGCCCGCCCCAGCGGATGGCCGGCACCGATGAAGCGCATGACCTCCGGGTCGGCATTGAGCGCCGCGAACGGTGCGGCGTCATCGGCCCGCCAGCGCCGCAGCAGCAGCCGCTCGGTCTCGATCTCCGGCCCGCTCATGGTTGGTGAGTCTGCAACACCCGAGGGCAATATCGTGGGGGCATGACCACGACTGCACTTGAGAGCGTCGCCTGGGACCTCGAGCCCCTGGTCGACGGCGAGGGCGAGGCCGGCGCCGACCGGATGCTCGACGAGGCCGACCGCCGCGCCGCCGTGTTCGCCGAGCGGCACGCCGGCAAGGTCGCCGAGCTCGACGGCCCCGCGCTGGCCACCGCGGTGCAGGAGCTGGGCGACCTGTCGGAGATCGTCGGGCGCGTCGGGTCCTACGCGGCGCTGCGCTTCAGCGTCGACACGGCCGACCCGGCCAACGGCGCGCTGATGCAGCGCGTGCAGGAGCGCGGCACGGCGATCGAGACCCAGCTGCTGTTCTTCGAGCTGGAGTGGGCCGCGCTCGACGACGACCGCGTCGAGGAGCTGCTGGCGGCCGACGGCCTCGACCACGCCCGGCACTACCTGCGCACGATCCGCCGCTACCGCCCGCACCTGCTCACCGAGCCGGAGGAGAAGATCCTCGCCGAGAAGTCGGTCACCGGCGCCGGCGCGTGGACCCGCCTGTTCTCCGAGGTCACGAGCGCGATCAAGGTCGACCTCGACGGCGAGGACGAGCCCGTCGCGCTCGACGTCGCCCTGGCGCGGCTCGCGTCGCCCGACCGCGCGCTGCGCGCCCATGTCGCCGAGCGCGTCACCGAGGCGTTGCAGCCGACGATGCGCATCCGCGGCTACATCTTCAACACGCTGCTGGCCGACAAATCCGTCGACGACCGGCTGCGCAGCTACCCCACGTGGCTCTCGAGCCGCAACCTGTCCAACGAGGCCAGCGACGAGTCGGTCCAGGCGCTCGTCGAGGCGGTCCGCGAGTCCTACGAGATCCCACGGCGCTGGTACCGCCTGAAGGCGCGCCTGCTCGGCGTCGACCGGATCGCCGACTACGATCGCATGGCGTCGGTGGCCTCCGTCGAGGAGCCCGAGATCGGCTGGGACGCGGCGCGCGAGACGGTCCTGTCGTCGTTCGGCGACTTCTCGCCGGTCATGGCCGAAGGCGCCTCCCGGTTCTTCGACGAGGACTGGATCGACGCGCCGGTCCGGCCCGCCAAGCGCGGCGGCGCGTTCTGCGCCTACACCGTCCCGAGCGCCCACCCGTACGTGATGCTGAACTACACGTCCAAGCGCCGCGACGTGATGACGCTCGCCCACGAGCTCGGCCACGGCCTGCACGCCTACTTCGCGCGCGACCGCGGCGTCTTCGAGCAGCACACGCCGCTGACGCTCGCCGAGACCGCGTCGGTGTTCGGCGAGACGCTCGTGTTCCGCCGGCTGCTGGACGCCACCGAGTCGCCCGAGGCGCGCCTCGCGCTGCTGGCCGAGAACATCGAGGGCTCGATCGCGACGGTCTTCCGCCAGGTCGCCATGAACCGCTTCGAGGACCTCGCGCACACGGCGCGCCGTGAGGAGGGCGAGCTCAGCCTGGAGCGGATCAGCGACCTCTGGGTCCAGTCGCAGGAGGAGATGCTGGGCGACGCCGTCGAGGTCACCGAGGGCTACCGCGGCTGGTGGTCCTACGTCCCCCACTTCATCGGGACCCCGGGCTACGTGTACGCCTACGCCTACGGCCAGCTGCTGGCGCTGTCGGTCTACGGCCGCTACCTGGCCGAGGGCGAGTCGTTCGTCCCCAAGTACCTGGAGATGCTCTCGGCCGGCGGCTCGCGCAGCCCGGAGGATCTCGCCGCGATCGCGGGCCTGGACCTCACCGACCCCGGGTTCTGGCGGGCCGGCCTGGACCTCGTCCGCAGCCAGCTGGAGGACGCCGAGGCGGCCGCCGAGGAGGTCCTCGCCCAGCGCGGCTGAGCGCCGCACCGGCGGGGGCGCTCACTCGCCTGGGCGTCCGCCGCCGCGACCTACACTGCTGAGCGTGCCCGACGACCGCTGGATCCCGCCCAGCGCCCCTGTCTCCGATCCGCCGCTGACGCCGCCGCCCGA
>JAWVGD010000344.1:0-5374 GCA_033855515.1 Baekduia sp. | reverse complement strand
TCCGGCCCGGCGAGGCGCTCGCGCTCCAGTGGGGCGACATCCGCGACAACACGCTGCTCATCGAGCGCGCGCTGTCGCTCGGCGAGGACGCCGACACCAAGACGACCGCACACCGCACCGTCCGGCTCCTTGCGCCACTCAGAACAGACCTCGCCGAGTGGCGACTCGCCTCCGGCCGCCCGCAGGGGACCGCGCTGGTGTTCCCCAACCACCGGGGCGCCCCGTGGACCGAGCCCGCCTACCAGTCCTGGCGCCGCCGCTCATTCGACCAGGCCCGCAACGCCGCCGACATCAACCACGCCACGCCCTACATCCTGCGCCACAGCTTCGCGAGCCTGCTTCTCCATGAAGGCCGCAGCGTCATCTACGTCGCCCGCCAGCTCGGCCACGACGCCCGCCTCACCCTCACGCGCTACGGCCACGTCATCGACGAGCTCGAGGACCAGCCACAGATCCCAGCCGAGCAGGCCATCCGCGACGCCCGTTCCCTCTCCGTTCCCCGCACGGCCGAGGACGCCACGAACGACCACACTCTAAAAACGAAGAAGCCCCGCAACGGCGGGGCTTCTTCCCGAGTGGAGCTAGGGGGACTCGAACCCCCGACCTCCTGGGTGCGATCCAGGCGCTCTCCCAACTGAGCTATAGCCCCGGGTGGAATCGCCGATTGTAGCCATGCGCGATCGGTCGACGCCTTGCGGACGCGCCCGCATGCCGGGGTACGCTGCGGCGCGGGAGATGTCCGAGCGAGGTCCTTTCGGCGATCTGCGCGATCGCCTCTCCAGCTTCCGCACGCGGCTACGGCTGTTCTTCGTGCTGATCGTCATCGTCCCGATGGTCGCCGTCACGTTCATCGTGTTCCGGCTCATCGCCGAGAGCGAGAACGGCCAGGCCGATGCGCGCATCGCCGCGCGCCAGGAGGCGGCGATCGGCCTCTACGACGACGCGCGCGTGCGCGCCGACCGGCTCGCCGCGCGGGTGGGACGCGACCCGGCGCTCTCGCAGGCGCTGCGCGCCGGCAACGCGGCGGCCACCGGGCGCGCGGCCCAGCGCCTGGTCTCCGCCACCGGCGCCGAGCGCATCGTCCTGGCGCGCGGCGGGGCGCTGCTGGCGGCCGCCGGCAACCCGCGCGCGACGTTTCCCGCGACCCGCAGCCTCGTCGCCGGCGGCAAGTCGATCGCCGACCTGCAGGTCTCGGTCATCGACGCGCAGGCCTACGCGCGCAGGGTGCGGAGCCTGACCGGGCTCGAGACCATCGTGCGCAGCGGCGGACGCGTCCTGGCGTCGACGCTTCCGGGCGCCGACCACATCGCTCTGCCGGCCCGCGGCGGCACGATGCGGATCGGCGACAAGGAGTACCGCGCCGGGACGTTCACGGCTCCGGGGTTCCTCGGTGAGCGCCTGCAGGTCGCGATCCTGGAGCCCGCGCAGGCGACGGCGTCCGGGATCCGCCGCGGCCGCTTCGTCGCCGGCGTCGTGCTCGCGGGGTTCTTCCTGCTGGCGGTCGTCTCGGCCGTGGTCGTGTCGCGGTCGCTCAACCGCCAGATCGAGGACTTCCTCGGCGCCGCGCGGCGCCTGGGCAGCGGCGACTTCTCGGCCGCGGTGCCCACCCGCGGAAACGACCAGTTCGCCCAGCTCGGCGACGAGTTCAACAAGATGTCGCGGCAGCTGGAGGGCCGGATGGGCGAGCTCGGCCAGGAGCGGCTGCGGCTCGAGCTGTCGCTGCGACGCATCGGCGAGACGTTTGCCTCCAACCTCGACCGCGACGGCCTCCTGGAGATCATGGTCCGCACCGCGGTCGACGCGGTCGACGCCCAGGGCGGGCAGGCCCTCATGCGGCGCACGCGTGAGGGTGCGCCGGAGCCCGTGGCGCGCATCGGCAAGACGACCGACGAACGCCCGCCCGCCGCCATGGAAGCCGAACGTCGCGTGTTCAGCGTCGGCGAGCCCGCGTTCGCCAACGTCGACGGCGGCCACGCGCTCGCCCATCCGCTGCGCGCCGGCCCGGCCGCGGGCGCCGACGCCGACGCGATCACGGGCCTGATCTCCGTCTGGCGCGCCGATCGTCCCTTCACGCACCGCGAGCGCGAGCTGTTTCACTACCTCGCGGGCCAGGCGGCGGTCTCGATCGAGAACGTCGGGCTGCACGAGACCGTCGAGCGCCAGGCCGTGACCGATGAGCTGACCGGCCTGTCGAACCGCCGCCGGTTCCAGGAGACGATGTCCGCCGAGGTCGAGCGCTCCAAGCGCTTCGGGCAGGACCTCGGCCTCGTGATGCTCGACATCGACGACTTCAAGGCCGTCAACGACACCTACGGCCACCAGCAGGGCGATCTCGTGCTGCGCGAGGTCGCCAAGGTCCTCCGGGCGTCGTCGCGCGAGATCGACGAGCCGGCCCGCTACGGCGGCGAGGAGCTGGCCGTGGTGCTGCCGGGAACCGACCTTCTGGGCGCCTACAACCTCGCCGAGCGCGTCCGGCAGGGCATCGAGGCGCTGCAGCTGCCGATCGTCGGCGACGAGAGCGCCGAGCCGCTGACGATCACCGCCAGCTTCGGCGCCGCGGCGCTGGCCGCCTCGGCCGAGGACGTCCGGACGCTGGTGGCGGCCGCCGACGAGGCGCTCTACCAGGCCAAACGCGCCGGCAAGAACCGCACGATCAGCGCCGGGTGACCCGCCCGCGATGAGGGGTCCGGTGCCCTTCGGCTGGCGGCCTCGTTACGCTAAAGCGACCATGGGCCTGTTGGATGACGCCATCCGGGAGCACCTCGATCTGAAGCGACGCCGAGGCGCCGACCCCACCGAGGTCGAACGTGAGGAGGCGGAGGCGCTCGGTCCCGTCCGCCGCGATGAGCTTCGCGCCGAAGCGCCGCCTGCCGCCAACGGCGGAGCCTACGAGGACGTCGATCCGGCGCTGGACGAGCCGGGCGCCGCCTACGACGACGTCGTGGCCGATTACCGCTATGAGTCCGAGCCCGTGGAGGAGCCGCCGGCGCCCCCGGCGTACGAGCCGCCCGTGCCGTCCGAGCCGCCGGCCACGCACGAGGCGCCCTACGCCGAGGATGAGCGCGACAGCGCCACGCCTCCCCACGGCGACCCGCTGCTGCACGAGCAGACGCGCGAGTTCTCCTCGCTCGAGCTCGACGAGGCCCGCGGTCAGCACGAGGACCCGCCGGCCGACGCGAAGCGCGACGTCGTCGGCGCCGACGATGAGGACGGCGAGGACGAGGACGTCCTCGAGGAGACGCCGGACTTCCTGCAGGAGACGCCCGAGCACGACCGGCTCTGGTTCGAGCAGAAGCCCCCCAAGGACTTCGACTTCTGACGACGAGGGGTTGATGGCCCCCGCCGGCCGGCCCTGAGGCGGTCGATCAGGCGTCCACGCCGCGCGGCGTTGTGTTGAGGGCCGGCGCGGCCCGGCCGACACCCATCTCGACACAGGCAAGCGCGCCGGTATCGGGGAACGTTCCGACGCGCAACGCACCTCCGGTGACGGGGGGCGAAGGACGCCGCGAGCGCGCCGCTCGGCCTCAGCCACGGCGCGCTCGCGTTCCTCCTTGTGTTGAAGCGCCTCAGTGGTCGACCGCGCAGGCGTGCGCGAGCGCGAACAGCAGCCACGAGCCGCGGTCGGCGATGCTCTCGCCCGCGCCGAAGACGGCCACGACGCCGTCGTCGTCGCAGCGATCCAGCGTGGCATCGCCCAGCGCCCGGACCCGCCGCGCGATCTCCCGGCCGCTGAGCCCGGTGTCGCGCACGTCGATCCGCAGACGGCAGTCCCCGCCGGGCATCGCGCGCTCCTCGGTGACCACGAGCCCGGGCACCTGCCGCACGCGTGCCCGGACGAGCGCCAGCGACGCCGCCCGCTGCTGCTCGTGCGCGGCCGGAGCATGCGACGAGCCGAACCGGGGAGACGCGCTGGACCGCGGCGCCGCAATGGGTGTCATGCCCTCTGTGCGTGACACGCCACAGAACGATGGTCCGTCCTCCGGTCGTTCGCGATGAACACCGTGCCGGCCCCTGCAACCCTCGCACGTTCCGAGCTACACTCGGACCCCTCGGGGCCATAGCTCAGCTGGGAGAGCGCCTGCTTTGCAAGCAGGAGGTCGTCGGTTCGATCCCGTCTGGCTCCACTGCACGAAAGCCCCGTTCCGCGGCGTCCGTTGCCGTTGCCGTGGCCTACGGCTTCGTGCTCAGGCAGTTGGCCGAGACGGTCAGGCGCCGTGCGCTGCGCGAGGGAAGGACCCGGACCTTCACGGTCCATGCCCGGTCGCCGCTCGCCTCGTCGGTCAGCACCGAGAGGGCCTCGAAGCTCGAGGACGGATCGACCTTGTGTCCCCCCGAGATGACGCTCGTGCCGGCCGGGCACGTCGCCGTCGCGGTGGCGGAGCGGTCGCGGCCGAACGCAGTCGACCCGCTCGTCACGTGGATGACCGACGGGGTCGCGCCGTTGACGCCGGGCGCCCCTGCGGGTCCCTGGGGCCCGGCCTCACCCATGGGCCCCTGCGGGCCGGCGTCGCCCTTGGGACCCTGGGCGCCGGTCGCCGCCGTGCTCGGCGCGTCGGTGATCTGCAGGCACGCGCGGCAGCCGACCTCGAGGTTGTCCGGCGTCTTGACCAGGACGTCGCGCGGGGTCTTCGGCGCGTCCGCGTCCACGGTCACCGGGACATCGATCCGCTGATCGATCGCGGCGGCCGGAGTCCCGACGTGCACGCCGGCGCCGCTGATCAGGACCGTCGCGCCGGCCATGCCGCGGCCCCAGATCGTCAGAGCCTGCGCCCCGCCGCCGAGGACCAGGCCGGTCGGCGACACCGAGGCGATCGCAGGACCGTGATCGGCGCAGGGGCGGGAGAAGGGCTGGACGCTGGCGCGCGTGTCCAGGATGACTGCGTCCCCGGTGAGGACCCACGCCATCTCGTGCGCCGCGTTGTCGGCCACGGCGGGGAACGTGGTGCTCCAGGAGGACCAGCCCGGCGCGAACATCGTCGGCTGGTCCCGGTCCAGAGGGTTCGGATCGAAGTAGTTGAAGTCGCCGGCGGGAATCGGCTCGTTGTTCTGGCTGTGGTTGTTGGCGGCCAGCTGGACGGTCGAACGGCCGGCCGCCGCGTCGAAGGTCGTGCAGATCAGGCCGCCGGGCTTGACATCGAAGGTGCTCGCTCGCGCAGGCTGGATCGTCACGACGATCGTCGCGGCCAGGAGGGCAGGGACACAGCAACCCCACCGGCGCATCTTCTTCTGGTTCATCTTGCTTTCTCCATTGATCAGGTCGTGGCTACGGAAGCCGCAGCCATCCGACGCCGGGGCGGCCGGGCCCGGGCGCAGGACCCGCCAAGCGGGCGGGGGAGACGGAGCAGGACATCGACTCGGTGAGGCCCGACTGCGG
>JAWVGD010000343.1:0-2718 GCA_033855515.1 Baekduia sp. | reverse complement strand
CTGGGCCGGCGCGCCCTTCCCGGAGTTGGTGAGCGTGAGCTTCGGGGCGCCGACCAGCTGCGCCGCGCGGGGCGCGACCACGGCGACCTGCAGCGCCGTGCTCGCCGGCGCCGGCGTGGCCTTCATCGCCTCGCCCGAGCCCGGGCCCTTGACGAGCTTCAGCGTGCCCTTGCCCGTGGCGGTGATCGCGCGGTCGGCCGTGGCCGGCCAGGCGGGCGCCGAGCGCCACTTGGCGTCGTCGGCCAGCCACTCGAAGCCCGGGCCCGTGCTCACGGCCGTGTCGCGCTTGAGGTAGCGCGCGTACCACGACAGCATCGCGTCGGTCAGGTGCTGGGAGTCCAGCGTCAGCGTGTGTGCCCCGGACCCGCCGGGATCGCCGGTGCCGGTGAGGCAGATGCCGTGCCCGCCACAGAACCACACCATCTTGACCGGGGCGCCGCCCTTCTTGATGGCGTTGTAGAGCTTGATGTCCTCGTCGAGCGGGAACAGCGTGTCGACCGTCCCGCCGACGACCATCGTCGGCGTCGTGATCCTGCCGACGGCATCGCCCGGCCCGCGCTGGGCGAACCACGCGGCGTCGGCGCTCGACAGCACGCCCGTCTTGCCGCCCTGCTCGTAGGCCGAGGTGATGTGCGGGTCCAGGCCGCCGGTCTGCACGCCGGCCGGGCCGCCGGCCAGGCCGCCCTCCGCGGCGGCCTTGACGCCCGAGCTGTAGAGGAGGTCGTCCCAGCCCTGCTTGAAGGTCTGGTCCTTGTAGAGGCTCGTCGTCAGGCTGTGCCAGCCGACGACGGGAACGAGCGCGTCGAGGCGGTGGTCGGTGATCGCGGTCGAGTACTGGATCGCGCCGCCGTAGCTGCCGCCCGCCATCCCGACCCGCGGGTCGCCGGCGCCGTCGAGCTGCGCCCACGGCTGCGTGGCCACCATGTCGATGATCGCGCTCGTGTCGCGGCCTTCGACCGCCGGCGCGTCGATCGAGACGACGCCGCCCGACGCGCCGAAGCCGCGCGGCGCCCAGGTCACGACGTTGTAGCCGGCCCCGTTGAGCTCCTTGATGATGCTCGCGTTCGGGTCGGTCTCGCCGGCACCGGCCCAGCCGGGGCCGTTGAGGATCGTCGGCGCGGTCTGGCCGGCGGCCAGCCCGGGGACCGGGAACAGGTGGGTGACGATCGGCGTGCCGTCGAAGGAGCTGACGACCGCATCATCGGCGTGCGCCGCGGCGGCCGGGGCGAGCGCGCAGAGCAGTGTGGCGGCGGCGACCGCGCGGGTGCGGGACAGCGGCAGGGAGAGGACGGGAGGCTCCTTGAGGGATGAGACGACCGGCGCACGCGAGCCGGAACGGTCGCGTGCCAGATACGGTCCAGCCAACCAGCTGGGAAAGGTCGCGTCAAGCGCCGGTGGCGGTCGCCCGCGTGGGCGCCCTGGCGGCGGGCTACGGGTGCGCCACGAAGTTCACGCGGGTGCGGTCGTCGAAGGCCTGGCGGAACCCCGGCGCGGTGTAGGGGCCGTTGCCGTCGAGGTCGAAGATCCGCAGCCCGGCGCGCGCGACGAGCAGCTCGTAGACGTCGCCGGGCCGCGTGCCGTAGTAGTCGGCCGAGCCCAGGCCGTGCTCGAAGACGACCGTCGGACGGAACTCGGTGATGGCGCCCAGGCCACCCTCGAGGACCTCGCGCTCGGCGCCTTCGACGTCGATCTTGATCAGCGCCGGACGCCGGTCGCCCAGCACGTCGTCGAGCCGCTGCACGGGCACGCGCAGCGTCTGGACCTCGCCCGCATCGGGCGTGGGCCGTGCCCGGAAGCCGCTCCAGCCGGGGTTGCCGGCCGGGCAGATGAACTCGCGCTCGCCGCGGGCGTCCGACAGCGCCGCGGCATGGACGTCCACGCCCGGGAAGCGCGACTGCAGGTCGGCGGCCAGCCACGGGAGCGGCTCGAAGGCGACGTGGCGTCCGGCGGGCGCGGCCCGGACGATCTCGCTCAGGACGCTCCCCGCGTGCGCGCCGACGTCGACCGCGTCATCGTCGGGACCGAGCCGCCACGCGACCAACCGGCGGAGGTGCGCCGTGTCGGCGCGATCCTGGCGCAGCGGCGCCGGCAGCAGCGCCGCGCGCGCCTCACGCAGCCGCTCCTCGGCTCCGGCGCGCCGTGCGACCGCGAGCACCGCGCGCTTGACCTGGGCCTGCGAGGGTCCGCGCACCCGCGGCAGCCTACCGGCCGGGTGCCGTGGCGCCCCGCCGTCCCGCTCCGAGCGTGGGTCCGTAACCCGCCGCGGGTTTCGCCCCTTGGGCGAACACTGGGCCAGTGTTCCCCCTAGTGGTGAAACGAGGTGCGGCGCTCGTCGCTCGCCGCCGCCATCGGCCGCTGTTGGAGGCGCGTCGTCGCGCGCTCGAGATCGGCCAGCAGCAGCGACGCCAGGTCGCGGGAGAAGCCGTTGCGCACGCAGATCCGCAGGACCGCCAGGTCCTCGATGGCCCGTGGCATGCGGTAGGCCGGCACGATCCACCCGCGGAGGCGCAGCGCCTCCGAGACGTCGTACACGTCGAAGCCATCGACGTCGTCCTTAAGCGTGAACGCGAAGACCGGAAGCTCCGCGCCGTGCGACAAGAGCCGGTAGGGGCCCAGCTCGCCGATCGCCGCGGCCAGCCACATCGCCGTGTCGCGCGAGGCCTGCTGCACCCGCCGGTAGCCATCGCGCCCGAGCCGGATCAGTGAGTAGTACTGCGC
>JAWVGD010000342.1:0-3329 GCA_033855515.1 Baekduia sp. | reverse complement strand
TGCCCGGGCGCCGTGCCGTACGAGCCCCAGCGCGCCTTGTACTGGTACTTGGTCGCGGGCGTGCTGTAGCGGACGATGCGGTGATTCAGGTCGTCGGCGACGAACACGCGGCCCTGCGGATCCATGGTGACGCCGTAGGGGAAGTTCAGCTGCCCGGGGCCGGCGCCCTGCCCGAGGCCGATCGACGCGAGCAGATGGCCGCCGGTGTCGAACGCGGCGACGCGATGGTGCTGGTCGTCGGCGACGAGCATGCGCGTGCCGCGGACCGCGACACCACGCGGGTTCTGCAGCGTGCCGGGCGGGACGATCTCGGCACCGTGGCCGCCCTGGGTGTCGAACCGCACGACGCGGTCGTTGCCGGTGTCGACGACGTAGACGACGTCGCCGGAGACCGCGAGCCCGCCGCCGGCCGCCGCGTCGTTGCCGCCGCCCGCACCGAAGTGGAACTTCCCGAGCTCGGTGCCGGACCCGCCCCAGCTGTCGAGCAGGCCGCCGGTGTCGTTGAAGCGCACGATGCGGTTGGTCCCGCCGTCGGCGACCAAGATCGTGTTGTTGGCGTCGACGGCGATGGCGCCCATGGCGCTGAGCTCGCCCGGGCGCGTGCCGGCCGTGCCGATGTCGCGCAGCCACGTCCCGTCGGGCGCGAACTGCTGGATGAGGTGCGAGCCCTGATCGGTCACGTAGACCGCGCCGTCGGGGCCGACCGCGACGGCCTGCGGGAAGCGCAGGACGCCGCCGCCGCGCTGACCACTCTGGGTCGCGTCGGTGTAGGGACACGGGTCGCCGGCACCCGGGCAGGCGGCGTCGGCGATGGGTGCGCCGATGCCGATGAGCGCCGCGGCGGCGGCCAGGGGAGCGAGGAGACGGGCGGGGAGGCGGAGGGACATCACTGTGCCCAACACCGTAGAAGCGAGAAGTCGCGGTCCCTGCACGGCGCCTCCCACGCCGGCGCGCGCGCGGCGCCGGACGGTACGCTGCACGGCGGTGTCCGGGATCGGCGTCCTGCGCGAAGGGCCGCTGCATGCGGCGGTGAAGGACGTCCTCGCGCGTCCGGGCGACCGGGCCGAGGTCCCGATCGACGGCTACGTCATCGACCTGGTGCGC
Source organism: Baekduia sp. (assembly GCA_033855515.1). Classification (GTDB taxonomy): domain Bacteria; phylum Actinomycetota; class Thermoleophilia; order Solirubrobacterales; family Solirubrobacteraceae; genus Baekduia. The sequence goes on along the minus strand of JAWVGD010000342.1, from coordinate 2,225 downwards.
GCCGACGGCGAGCTCGTGGAGATCCAGACCGGCGGGTTCTCGCCGCTGGGGCCCAAGCTCGACAGGCTGCTGGACGCCAACCGCATGCGGATCGTGCATCCCGTGCCCGCCGAGCGCCGGATCGTGCGCGTCGACCAGCACGGCGAGGTGCTGTCCTCGCGCCGCTCGCCGCTGCGGGGCGTGGCGCTGGACGTCTTCGACCGGCTGGTCTCGTTCCCGTCGCTGCTGGCGCACCCGAATCTCACCGTCGAGGTCCTGCTGTGTCGCGAGGACCACATCCGGGCGCCGGAGGCGGGCCGGTCGCGGTCGGGCCGGCGCCGGGTGGACCCCGGGCAGCGGCGGCTCGTCGCGGTCGTGGGCAGCGTCGAGCTGCGCTCGCCTGCCGACGCCGCCGCGCTGCTACCCGCGGCGCTGGACCTCGAGCCCTTCACCACGCGCGAGCTCGCGGCGGCGCTGGGCTGCCGGATGGTGCTCGCGCAGCGTGTCGCGTACTGCCTGCGGGCGATGGAGGTGCTGGCCGACGCCGGCAAGCGCGGGCGCGCGCCGCTGCACCGCAAGGTCCTGCCGGTCTGAGGGCGCGGGCCTGGAGCCGCGCGGGGGCCTAGTGGGCCTTCTTGGAGGCCGCGATGGCGTCCTGGCCGCGCTGGGCCGGTGTCTTCTTCTTGGCCTTGGTCTTCGTGTGCGGCGGCGGCGTCATCGCCGCGCGGACCGGCGCGCCCCAGGCGGCGTCGACCGCCCCGAGGAGGCCCGTGTCGGTCGTGCAGTTGATGCAGAACGCGCGCTGGCCCCAGCCGATCGCGCGGGCCAGCACCTCGTTGGCGTAGGAGACGCCGGTGAGGTCGTGGCCGTAGTAGTCGTAGGCGGCACGCCACGCCGAGGCGTCCAGGGTGCGCCCGGCACCCGAGTCCTTCAGGAGCGCGGCGGCGGCCATGATCGCGTCGTAGTCGTCGTAGATCGACGGGTGCTTGACGGTCGCGTGCGGGTAGCCGGCCGGCCGCTGCGCCGCCGCTCCGGCGTTCTTGTAGCGCTTCCAGGTGGACCCGGCCGCCCCCGTCCCGTTGGTGACGTTGAACTGCATGGGACCGGCGCAGCAGCGCGCGAAGTTCAGGCCGTGGTAGGTCGTCGGGTGCGTGGAGAACGCCGTCTCCTGCTTGTGCACCGAGGCGATCAGCAGCCAGTTCACGCCGAAGGTCTTCTGGGCCGTGGCGTAGATGTCGTAGAACCCGGCGACCCAGCCGGCCGGCACGTGCTTGCGGTCGTTGGCGGTGAAGCGCCGCTCGTCGGCGACGCGCTGGGTCTGGGTCGGCGCGGGCGCCTGGGCCGGGGCGGGCGCGATGGCGGCCGGACCGGGCGCGGGTGTGGGCGTGACCACGACGATCGCCGGGATCGGCGGCGGCGCCGGGCCCCGCCGGCCGTCGGGCGCGCCGAACGCGCCAGACAGCGCGACCCCGAGCAGCGCGACGCCGGCCAGGAGGGCGACGAAGGCGACGGCGAGCGGCCAGCGCTCGGACGGCGGGGTGGGGAGGGACGGATGGTTCGACATCGCTCGCGCGCAGAAGACGCGTTCCGAGCATAGACGCCCGCTCCGCTCAGGCGACCCGGAGCAGCGCGCCCTCGTGCTCGAGCAGCGCGCGCTTGTGGTCCAGGCCGCCGGCGTAGCCGGTCAGCGCCCCGCGCGCGCCGAGCACGCGATGGCACGGGACCACGATCGGCAACGGGTTGCGGCCGTTGGCGGCGCCGACGGCCCGTGCGGCCCCGGGTGCGCCGAGCTCGGCGGCGATCTGCCCGTAGGTGGTCGTCGTGCCGTAGGGGATACGCGCGACGTGTGACCAGACACGGCGCTCGAACGGACCGCCGAACGGTGGGCGCAGCGGCAGGTCGAACGTCGTGCGGGTGCCGGCGGCGTACTCCTGCAGCTGGCGCCGCGTGTCCGCGAGGACGCCCGTGTCGGGCTCCGCGGGGCGCGCGCCGGCCGGGATGTCGCGGGGGTCGAAGCCGATGGCGGCCAGGGCGTCGCCGGCCGGGTCGGCGAGCAGCAGGAGGTCGCCGATCGGGCTCGCGACGGTGGTGTAGGTGAAGGTCATGGTGGCGCGACGGTCCTTCCAGGCTCGGTACTCGGTGGGCAGGCAGCCGGCGCAGGGCCGGAAGCCCGCGGCGATCGCGGTCGCCTCGTCGGCGAAGAACACGCGGTTGGCGACGTAGCCGCCGCGGGCGATGGCACGCGC
>JAWVGD010000341.1:0-3148 GCA_033855515.1 Baekduia sp. | reverse complement strand
TCCCCGCGCTGATCGCGCCGACGCTGGCGTTCGTGGTCGCCGGCATCCTGATCCTGATCGCCTACCGGATCGTCGGGCACCTGCGGCCCGGCCCGGTCAACCGCGGCTACCGGCTGGGCCAGCTGGTGTCCGGCAGCCTCTTCTCGCTCGCGCACGGCACGAACGACGCGCAGAAGACGATGGGGATCATCACGCTGGCGCTCATCGCGCACGGCAGCCTGTCGGCCGACAACTTCCACATCCCGACCTGGGTCGTCATCTCGTCCGCGACGGCGATCTCGCTCGGCACCTACTCGGGCGGCTGGCGGATCATCCGGACGATGGGCAGCCGGATCATCAAGATGGACCCGGCGCAGGGCTTCTCGGCCCAGAGCGCCGGCGCGGCGGTCGTCCTGACCGCGTCGCATCTCGGCTTCCCGCTGTCGACGACGCACGTCATCTCCGGCGGCGTCATGGGCGCCGGCGCGGCCAAGCGCTTCTCGGCCGTCCGCTGGGGCGTCGCCGGCAACATCGCGCTGGCGTGGCTGCTGACGCTGCCGTGCTCGGCCGTCATCGGCGGCGTGGCCTACGCGCTCACCTCGATCTTCGGCGACGACTCCCTCGGGGTGATCGTGGTGCTGCTGCTCGTCATCGGCCTGATCGCCGCGGCCTTCGGGTCACGCGTGCGCCGCGGACCCGCGCTGACCGGCGCCACGGCGGAGGCCTGAGCCGATGCTGGCCAAGATCGAGTGGAACAAGATCGGCGAGCTGCTCTACGTCGCCCCGATCGCCGCGCTCGCCGTGGCGATCGCGTTCTCGCTGATCATCGTCGGCGTCGCGCGCGCCGACGACGCGCGCCGCGAGGGCAACGGGGCAACCGCGACGATGTACAGCGCACTGGCGTTCGCCTCGCTGGCGGCGTTCGCGGCCGTCGTCATCTACGGCGTGACGATCATCGTCCAGAAGTAGGCAGACGCTCGCCCAGGGGGCGACGTCTCCAGGCGACGGTCAGCCGCCGACGGGCGCGTCGGGCGGCAGGCCGCCCTCGGGGTGCTCGGCGTACTGGATCGTGCGCAGGACCCGTGCCGGGGCGCCCGCGGCGATGGAGAGCGGCGGCAGGTCGGTGGTCACGACGCTGTTGGCCCCGATGACGCAGCGCTCGCCGATCGTGACGCCGCTGGTGATGACGGCGTTGGCACCTGCCCAGACGTTGTCGCCCACGGTCGTCGGGCCCTTGGTCGTGAAGCCCTGCCAGGGGACGGGCTTGGCGGGGTCGTCGAAGCGATGGTTGCCGTCGGTGACGAAGCAGCCGTTGGCGAACATGCAGTGCTCGCCGATGTCGACGCGCTCGACGGCGGCGACCATCACGCCCATGTTGAGGAACGAGCCGCCGCCGATGCGGATCCGTGCGGGCGCCGGGCCCGTGATCCACACGTTGGGCTCCAGCAGCACGTGCGGACCCAGCTCCAGGCGGCCCTCCTGAAGCATCTCCAGGACGTTGCCGTGCAGCGGCCAGCGGGCGAAGGCCTCGCGGCGCGCGAGCTCGAGGTGGATGCGGGCGCGGTTCCAGGGGAGCGCGTTGCGCTCGTACCAGCGCCACTTCTGCAGCCAGAGGCGGGCGGCGGCGGGCGTGAGGGCCCGGCTCACTCCGGCTCCGGCGTGCCGCCCTCGCGCAGGATCCGCGACAGGTGGTCGGCGATCTCGGCGGCCGAGCCCTCGCTGCCGCCCGCGCGCAGCCGCGCCTGGACGCTGTGCAGGGACGTACGGTCGGTGAGGTCCTTCTGGGCCGCCTGCAACTGGGTCGTGATCGCGGCGCCGAGCTCACGAAGGCGATGCTGGGCGTCGCGGACGGCCTCGCTCAGCGCGCGCCCCTCGACCGCGGCGACGTCGACCTGCGCACGGGCCTCGCGCAGGAGCGCGTCGGCCTGCTCGCGGGCCTCGCGGGTGATGCCGCGGGCCTCGACGCGCGCCTCGGCCAGCTCCTTCTCGCCGGCCTGCTTGACCCGGACGGCCTCTTCCTGGGCGGCCTGCACGATGCGCCGGGCCTCGTGCTCGGCGGCGGTGCGGCGGCCCGAGACGTCCTGGTCGAGCTCGCGCACGCGCGCGGCGACGGCCTGCTGGATGCGCCCCTCCTCCCCCGCGGCGGCCTCCTGACGGGCACGCTCCGCAGCGGCGCGAAGCTCGGCGAGCTCCTGCTCGTGCTGAGCGCCCAGCTCGGCGACCGCGCGCTCGCGGTCCTCCTGAGCGGTCGCCGCCATCCGCTGGGCCTCGTTGCGCGCATCGGCGCGGAGCTGCTCGGCATCCGCGCTGCCCTGGTCGAGCGCCTGCTGGGCCTGCTCCCGGGCCTCGGCCAGGGTGCGCTCGGCCTCGGCGCGGGCGTCGGCGAGGACCTGGGCGGCCTCGGCCTCCGCCGCGGCGCGGATCCGGGGGTCGGGCTGGGGTGCGAGCGCCACGGGCGGCGCAGGCGCGTCGGGCGGCGCGAGCGCCTCGGCGGCTGCGGGCGCTTCCTGCACCGGCGCGGGCGCAGGCGCGGGCTCAGGCACGGGCGCGGGCGCCGGCCTCGGGGGAGGCGGCGGGACGATGCCGCCGAGCTCCGACGTGAACGGGCGGTGGCGGACCGTCAGCTCGTGGCCGCGGCCGCCCCCGGGCAGCACGATCTCCCGCTCGCTGACCAGCTCGATGTGGCCGAAGCGCAGCGTCAGATCCGTCAGGAGAGCGGATCGATCCGGGCCGGTGACGGTGACGACGGACGGTTCGAGAGCCATTGAACCGACCACCGTACACGTCGTCCTGGCGGGAACCGATCCCGCTCGACGGACATCCAATGTGTGATCTTCGCCCGGCGTCCGTGTCATGGCCCCGAACGCAACCACCCGACAGGAGGGGACGCATGCACCTCAACCGACTCACCGGCGGCATCGCGGCGCTCACGCTGCTCGCCACGCCGGCCATCGCCTCGGCGCACGGCACCGGCTCCAAGGGCCATCGGCATCACGCGCGTCATCAGGCCAAGGCGAAGAAGGCGCAGGCGCGCGAGGTCACCGGCCCGGCCACCGCGACGGTCTCGTCGTTCACCGGCGGAGAGCTGACGATCACGCTCGCCTACGGCATGAGCTACAGCGGTCTCGTGACCGACAAGACGATCCTGAGGTGCAACACCGCCGCACCG